>JAFLCM010000007.1:17391-19015 GCA_017303565.1 Planctomycetota bacterium | reverse complement strand
CATGATAGGCGTGGGTTTCACAAGTTTCAATCTCTTGTGAAAGCAGATCTGACGCCCCGCCGCGTCCCCAGCCCGGTGCCCGGCCGCTGCAAGGCGGCGGCACGCCGCGCGACATGGACATCCGAGCACCCGACCGAGCAACAACAAAGGGCCGGGACGTGGTGCGGCGCGAATCCGGGCGCCAACGTCGTTCATTCCGCCGGTCCGACTCGGAAGTCGGCGGTGGTCACATTCACACAGGGAGATGAACATGTGTCAGTCGTGCGCTTCGTCGGTGTCGGTGTCGGTGTCGGGTGGTGACTCGGGGGCCCAGGGCGGCGTGCCCGAGTTCGTCGGGCGGCTGGTCGGGGTCATCAACAGCGCGGGGCTGGCGCTGATGATCTCGGTCGGGCACCGCACGGGCCTGTTCGACGCGATGAGCGAGGGCGGCGCGCGGGCGTGGAGCAGCGAGGAACTGGCGCGGAGCGCCGGGCTCTCGGAAAGGTACGTGCGTGAGTGGCTCGGCGCGATGGCCACGGGGCGGATCGTGACGCTGGGCGCGGACGGCCGGTACACGCTGCCGTCGGAGCACGCGGCGTGGCTGACGCGCCGGGCCGAGCCGAACAACATCGCGGTGTCGATGCAGTGGATCGGCGTGCTGGGCGCGGTGGAGAGCGAGGTGGTGTGGGCGTTCGGGCACGGGCGCGGCGTGCCGTACAGCGCGTACGGGCGGCGTTTCCACGACGTGATGGCCGACGAGAGCCGCCAGACGACGGTGCTCGCGCTGGACTCGGCGATCGTGCCCCTGGTGGACGGCCTGCACGGGCGGCTGGAGCGGGGCGCGCGGGTGCTGGACATCGCGTGCGGCAAGGGGCTGGCGATGCTGCACCTGGCGCGCCGGTACCCGAGGAGCCGCTTTGTCGGCGTCGATCTGTCCGAAGAGGCCATCGAGATGGGGCGGCGCGAGGCCGCGGGCGTGGACAATCTGGAACTGGTCACGGGCGACGTGACGACCTTCGGCGGGAAGGATGAGTTCGACGTGGTGACCGCGTTCGACGCGATCCACGATCAGGCCGCGCCGGATCGGGTGCTGGCCAACATCCGGCGGGTGCTCAAGCCGGGCGGCGTGCTGCTGATGCAGGACATCAAGGCGCGCACCGCCCACGCGGAAAACCTCGACCACCCGATGGGGCCGTTCCTCTACACCATCAGCACGATGCACTGCATGAGCGTGTCGCTGGCGAACGGCGGCCCGGGGCTGGGCTCGGCGTGGGGTCGCGAGAAGGCGGAGGAGATGCTGCACGCCGCGGGGTTCGACGGCGTGAGCGTGCACGAACTGGCGCACGACATGATCAACTTCTATTACGTGTGCCGGGCGGGGTGAGCGGGCCCGCTGAACGAAAAAAGCCCCGGCGCGAAGTGCGCCGGGGCTGGTCTTTGGCTGTGACAAGGCGGGGCCAGACGCACGCACGGGTGCGCGGCGGGGATCAGTTGCAGGGCTGGCCGAACTGCGCCAGGAAGGTGACAAGGTCGGGGGTGTCGACGGTGCCGTTGCGGTTGTAGTCGTACAGGCAGGGGGCGGGTTCGGAGGTGATGATCACCCATGCCTCCCGGAAGGTGCCGTTGAACGGCCCGGCGACGCCGC
>JAFLCM010000007.1:0-17342 GCA_017303565.1 Planctomycetota bacterium | reverse complement strand
GTTGAAGTTGTTCCCGCGGGGTCGCCAGGCGGTTCTGGCCCATTGGCTGCTTGTGGAGGGACCCGTCGGCGCGGCGCCGTAGAAGTTCGCACCGACTTCGCCGAAGACGTAAAAGCCGTCGAAAAAGCGTTCTCCCACCACGACGTTGACTGACGAGCAGTCGGGGCTGTTGCACCCGAGGTGCTTCGCGAGCGAGGCAAACGTCTCGGTGCCGCCGGTGGGCTGGTACGAGATGTACAGGTCGAGCCCGGAACTCTTGAAGTAAGTGAAGTCAATAGAGATCGCGACGTCCGTGATCGGGGTGGTCAGGTTCGAGTTGCCGGTGACCACGACGGTCGGAGCGCAGTTGTTGGGGTTCGAGGCGCCCGGCCCGTTGGGGATGGACAACGAAGTCGTTCCGAGTCGGAAGGCGGACTGAGCGGAGCACATCGGGGCGAACACACCGGCGACGAGCGCCGACACAAGCAATCCAATCCCACGCATCGCGGTGATCTCCAGGGGGGCGGCACCAAGGCCATCGTCGGGACAGAAGCCGCGTCCGGGCGGCGTTTCAATCACACACAATCGCCCGACCCGAGGCCGGGAGCAAGCGCAACGTTGGAGAACCGCCAAGATTGTGCTGGGTTGTGCCGCTCCCGGGCCTTGTCGAGTTGACATGTCCCGGGCTCGGACGACTCCCGGAGTTGGGAATCGCATCTGAAGAGTTCGGTTCCCGGGAGCGGGATCGTGCTCAGGTTCAGGCGATCGGATCGACGGCGAGCGACCACTCCGCGACGCTGCTCTTGGGAAGCGGCGTGACGCCGAGGTGGCGGAGCATGTTGATGGCCTGGGCGCGGTGGTGGACGCCGTGGGTCGCGACGTGGGTGAAGATCACGGCGCGGGTGTACTTGAAGGTCTTGCCGTCTCGGACGCGGAGCATGACGTCGGTGAGGGGGCGTGCGGCGACGGCCTCGGTGAGTTCGGCGCAGACGGCGTCGAGGAGCATGAGGTACTCGGGGACGTCGCGGGCCTTGCCGTCGGAGATGGGGCGGGGGGTGCGCTCGGCGAGGATGTCGAGCCAGATGTTGATCGCGCCGATCATGTGCGCGAAGGTGTCGTACAGGGAGCCAAGGCCGATCTCGAAGCGGCGGTGGAACTGCTCCGGCGTGAGGGGGAGGCAGGCGTCGAGCAGGCTGCGGGTGGCCCAGTGGTTGTGGGCGAGGAGGATGTCGAGGGGGTTCGATGCGGGCATGGGAAACCTCCGCGTGCCGCGGCCTGTCGGGCCGGGAGCAACTGTAGGAGGCGGCTTGCCGGGCGCGATCAGTACGAGATGTTGGCGGCGGGGTCGGAACTGGGGATGCCGGCGCCGGCGGCGGAGCGGTCGATGAGCGGTCCCTGGTTGTTCTGGGTCTGGAAATAGAAGTTGACGTTGGGGTTGGCGCCGGCGCGGTTGGAGACGACGGTGTTGCGCTGGCCGAGGATGAAGAAGCCGACGTTGGGCCCGTTGGAGGCGGTGTTGTCTTCTATGTGGTTGCGGTCCCCCCAGACGACGAAGTTGGCGGTGAAGTTGAAGGCGCCGCCGACGGTCCCGTTGGCGGCGCAGTCGTTGCCCTTGATCCGGCATCCGAAGGCGCCGGGTGCGACGAAGATGCCGGCGTCGGGGCTTCCGCGGCAGGTGTTACCCTCGGCGCGGTTGGCGGAGCCGTTGAGTTGGATGCCGATGGTCGAGTTGTTGATCACGACGTTGTTGATGATGGTGCAGTCGGCGACGACGGTGATGCCCGGGCCGGTGGTGCCCGAAACGTGGCAGCCCTCGATGCGGGCGTAGTAGCCGAACTGGCTGTTGGGGCCGCCGATGCCGAAGCCCCCGTTGAGGGAGACGGAGCAGTCGCGGACGGTGTTGCGTGAGGAGGCGAGGAAGATGCCGCCGGACTCGCAGGAGCGGACGGTGCAGTCGTCGACGGTGCAGGCGGTGTCGACGGTGATGCCGAAGCCCGGCGCGCCGACGGAGGCGTCGGCGAGCGTGCCGGTGACGGTGCAGCGCTGCACGCGGCAGGCGGGGCCGGCGCTGATGCCGAAGCGCCGATTGGAGACGGCGTGGGAGTCCGTGATGGTGGAGCCCTCGGGGAGCACGAAGCCGCCCTGGGCGTTGGCGACGGCGGCGCAGCGCTGGATGATGGGCGTGTTGGTGTAGACGGCGAGGGGGTCGGTGGGCAGGACGAACTCGGCGATGGTGATGAGGAACCCGGCGCCGGTGTTCTCGGTGGCGGTGCACCCGGAGACGAGCGAGGCGGGGGCGTTCACGCCGTTGCCGCAGCGCGAGATGCGCAGGCCCTCGAGGATCGTGTTCTGCGCGACACCGGTCACGCCGGTGGAGAAGCCGGAGATGGAGCCGTTGAACACGCGGCAGTTGGGACCGGAGGCGTTGATGCGTACGGCGCTGATCCCGGACTCGGGGCCGGGTCCCTGGAGCGCGAAGCCGCCGAGGTCGATCGTCACGTCGCGCGCGATGACGATGATGGCGTCGTCGGTCCCGGTGATGACGCTGTTGGCGGTCAGGTAGTACGCGCCGGGCTGGGAGACGATGAACGGGAAGGTCTCGATGGGCGTGCCGGGGCGGACCTGGTCGAGGGTCTTGTTCGTCGGCGCGACCGGGCCGGGCGGCGGGTCGAGGGGGCCGGCGTTCGCAACGGGCGCGAGAAGCAACGGCGCGATCGCCAGCACGGCGCGGAACGACATGGAGCGGATGGAACGCACGGCGGTCTCCCTTCGGATTCGGATGCGGACGCGAGCGATGGGCGTGATCGAATGTAGCGGGCGGAGCCGCTTTCGCGAAGAGAAATGCGGCCACCTGGACGCCGCGGCGCTACGCTCGGGCCATGGAACACCTCACGGGCGTATATGAGACGGTGCTGTACGCCCGCAACCTGGCCGAGGCCGGCCGTTTCTACGCCGGCGTGCTGGGCCTGCGGGCCGTCCGTGAGAACGTTGAGTTGCTCGATGCGTTCCGCCTGCCCGACGGCGGGGTGCTGCTTTTGTTCAATCCCGATGAGAGTTCCAAGCCGGGGCGCGAGGTGCCGTCGCACGGCGGGGTTGGCAGCGGTCACGTGGCGTTCCGGATGGAGAATGGCGCGTACAGCGCGTGGCTGAACCGGCTGCGCGGCGCCGCGGTGTCGATCGAGCAGGAAGTGACGTGGCCGACCAGGGCGCGGAGCATCTATGTCCGTGACCCGGCGGGGAACTCGGTGGAACTGGTTGAGGGGGAGATCTGGGGCGCGTGATCGCTGCGCCCGCCGACGGATCAGACGCGGAGCGCGGGGGACGGGCTTTCGGCGGTGTGGCCCATCTTGGCGTTGAAGTTGTCGCTGCCGCCGCGGGGGATTGTGAGCGTCTGCCAGGCTCGGCCCTGCGCGTGCACGCGGCAGGTCTGCACGATCTGCCCGACGTGGTAGGACTGGTGCGCGAGGGCCCGCGCGAGGGCGAGCGCGACGGTGTGCGGCTCCGACCGGATGGTCACGGTGCGCCCGAGGTCGGTGTCGTTGAGAGTGTCGAGTGCGGCGAAGAGGCACGTCCAGCCCTGCTCCCATCGGCGCACGACCTCCTCGCGCGGGGCGTGATCGCCGATGAACTCCCGGTCACGGTCGCGCCAGGTCTTCTCGCCGTCGGTCGTGAGGAAGTCGGTGAAGCGGGAGAGCAGGTTGCCGCTCATGTGCCTAGTGATGACGGCGACGGAGCTGGTGTCGGGCGAGAGCGGGGTGTGGAGAGCGGCGTCGCTGGTCTGCGCGAGGGCCTTCTCGCCGAGGGATTTCTGGGCGCGGAAGGTGGCTTCGATGGCGGCGACCGCGGTGCGGGCGTGGTCTGGTGTGGCGGTCATCGGGGTCTCCGGGTCGGCGGCGAGCCGTCATGAGAAGATCGACTTGAACCCCAGCGCCCGGCGCAGGTCGGCGAGTTGGCCGGCGTGGTCGCCGTTGTGCCAGACCATGCGGGGGGCGAGTTGCCAGCCCTTGATGGGGGCGGCGCCCCAGGGGATGTCTTTTTCGAGGTCGGCCTCGCCGGCGGCGGCGAAGGCGGCGGCGCAGCGTTCGCACGCGGCGCTGAAGATCTCGAGGCACCGGGCGTGGGTGGGGTACTGCGAGGGGTCGTCGACGGGGACCGAGCCCATCGAGACGCTCTCGACGGCGAAGCGGCGGGCATCGCCGCCGCCCTTGGGCGTGCCGCCGGTGACAAAGTCGGACTCGGGGACCGCGCCGCCGTCGATCCGCTTGGCGGCGCTCTGCATGGTGTAGGCGAGGTGCCCGAGCGTCCACGCGAAGTGGTTGGGGACGTTGACGACCTGCTTCGTTCGGTTCGAGTCGTCGAAGCCGGCGAAGTAGCGGGCCGTGAGGGCGCGGGACTCGAGGACGATCTGGGAGAGCAGGGCTTGGCGGGTCATGGGGAAGTGGTCGGGTAGTCGAGTGGTCAAGCGGATGAGTGGTCGAGTGGATCAGGGCGGGCGCCGCGCTCAGGTCTTCTTCGGCGCCTTGTAGAACGGGAGGGTGGTGACTTCGGCGTCGAGCAGGGCGTCTCGGCCGGTGTCGATCTGGAGTTTCTGGCCCGGGTGGGCGAGGGCCGGTTCGACGTAGGCCATGGCGATGCCGCGCCCGACGGTCGGGCCGATGCAGGCGCTGGTGACGGTGCCGACCTGGCGGGCGCCCTCCTTGACCGTCATGCCCTGACGGGCGGAGCGCTTGCCCTCGACCCACATGCCGACGAGCTTGGTTTTGGGGCCGGCGTTGTCGCGGGTGCGCTTGAGGGCGTCCATGCCGACGTAGGCCTCACCGCGCTCGTCCTTGTCCTTGTCGATGGCGATGGCGAAGTCGAGGCCGCTGGCGAGGGCGTTGATCTCTTCGCCCAGTTCGTGGCCGTAGAGCGGCATGCCGGCCTCCATGCGGAGGGTGTCGCGGGCGCCGAGGCCGACGGGGGCGGTGACGTGCTCGGCGTCGCGGACGAGCATGCTCATGGCCATGCCGACCATGCTCGCCGGGAGGATGACCTCGACGCCGTCCTCGCCGGTGTAGCCGGTGCGGCTGACGAGGAGCTTCATGATGAGGTAGTTCTTCTCGGCGAAGCGGTACTTCTTGAGGCTTGGGATCTCGCGGCTGTACTTGCCGATGATGTCCATGACCAGCGGGCCCTGGAGCGCGACCATGGCGGTCTTCATGGTGAGGTCGTCGATCTTGACGACCAGGTCGCCCTTGACGGTCTCGAAGTGGGCGAGGAGTTTCTCGCGGTTGGAGGCGTTGACGACAAGGAGGAAGTCGGCGTCGTCCTTGCGGTAGACGATGATGTCGTCCTTGACGCCGCCGTCGGCGTTGCAGACGAGGCTGTAGCGGCACTGGCCGGGCTCCATGTCGCTGATGCGCCGGGTGCAGAGGCGTTCGAGGAACCGCCGGGCGTGGCGGCCCGTGACGCTGACGCGCCCCATGTGGGAGACGTCGAACAGCCCGCCGGCGGAGCGGACGCGCTTGTGCTCGGCGATGATCCCCGTGCTCGCGGGGTCGGCGCCGGGCGGGCTGTAGACGATCGGCATCTCCCAGCCGGCGAAGTCGACCAGCTTGGCGCCGTGCTTGATGTGAGCGTCATACAGCGGTGTGCGGAGGGGCATGCGGGGGTTCCGGGGGTTCGGTGCTGGGAGGGCGTGAAACCACGCGTGAGGCGGGTTCACGCGGCGGGGATGATCGTCGATGCGGCGCGGGCGTGCACGCGGCGCCGTTTCGTCACGGCGCCCAGACGTTCGCGGTGTTGCCGGGCTTGGTCACGGCGGCGGCGCCGTTCGTGGCGTTCTCGGTGCCCGGCGCTGGGATGAGGCGGGTGTTCACCTCGGCGTGGAGGACCGGCACGGGGTGGACCTCGCGCGGGAAGGCGGCGGCGGAGGCGGGCGGGACGGTCACGCCGTTGAGGTGCATCTTGCCCGTCGATAGCCCGGGGAAGTGCTCG
This sequence comes from Planctomycetota bacterium, assembly GCA_017303565.1. Classification (GTDB taxonomy): domain Bacteria; phylum Planctomycetota; class Phycisphaerae; order Phycisphaerales; family UBA1924; genus JAFLCM01. The sequence continues at coordinate 11,387 of JAFLCM010000007.1, read as the reverse complement.
CCCTGCCAGCTGGCGGGGTACTTGGCGTCGTCGAGTTCGAGCGCGGCGCGGGTGGGGTGGAGCGGGCGGAAGGTGTCGCACATGACGGCGAGCTCGGCGGTGTGCGTAGCGAGCAGGCTCGCCTCGATGGTGCCGGGGTGCGGCCCGTGGGGGATGCCCTGCGGGTGGGCGGTCAGGCTGCCGACCTCGATGCCCTTGCGGCTGCCGAAGTTGCCCTCGACGTAGTACAGCACCTCGTCGGAGTCGAGGTTGCTGTGGTTGTAGGGCACCTTGATGGACTGGGGGTGGTAATCCAGCATCCGCGGGCAGAACGAGCAGATCACGAAGTTGTGCGCCTCGAAGGTCTGGTGGATCGGCGGCGGCATGTGCAGTTTGCCGGTGATCGGGCTGAAGTCGTCGATGTTGAAGGCGTAGGGGTAGTAGCAGCCGTCCCACCCCACCACGTCCAAGGGGTGGTAGTGGTAGACGTACTCGTGGATGAGATCGCGGGCCTTGATGCGCACCGGGAAGTCGCCCTTGATGTCCCAGGTGAGGGGCAGTTCCGGGAGGCGGAGGTCGCGCTCGCAGTAGGGCGAGTGCTCGAGGAACTGACCGTGGTCCTTGCTGACGTAGCGCTTGGGCGGGCCGAGGTGCGAGCCGTTGGTGGTCTCGATCAGGAGGAAGCGCCCGAATGGGGTGTTCTCGAAGGAGGGGCCGGCGTCGGCGGGCTTGCCCTCGGCGTTCAGGCCGACCTTCTCGGCGCGCTTGTCCCAGATGAGCGTGTAGATGATGCCCTTGGGGATGATCAGGTAGTCCTTGGGGCCGAAACGGATCGTGCCGAGCATGGTGTGGCACACGCCCGATCCGAAGTGGACGAAGATGCACTCGTCGCCCTGGGCGTTCTTGAAGTGGTACGGCATCTGCTCCGCAGGATTGCAAACGGCCATCTCGCAGTCGGCGTTGCCGAAGAGCACGATGCGCCCAGTGACGCTGTCGCCGCGGGGCGGCATGCGCTGGCCGCCGGTGGTCACGTGGCGCATGCGCATGATGTCGGTCTCGACGTACTCGACCTTGGTGGAGGCGATCGGCTTCCAGCCGTAGACCTGCGTCGGCGGGTGGATGTGGTACATGGTGCCGGAGGGTCCGGTGAAACCCTCGGTGCCGAAGAGCTCCTCGGAGTAGAGGCACCCGTCGGGGCGGCGGAACTGCACGTGGCGTTTTTGGGGGAGCAGGCCGAGTTTGGTGTAGTACGGCATGGCGAAAGGCTCCAGCGGCGAAAGAAGTCGGGGGGTGCCGGTTTTCTCGGGCAATGGTACGTCGCCGGTGGGCGGGACAGCGTCAGGGACAGGCCAGAACCGGACTCGAACTGCGCGGGAAAACCGGTGAACTTCCGGGAAACGGATTGGTTCGGGGCAGGGGGGGCGTTAGGCTCGAAAGGCGGCGGTCGTGCGGCGACCGGGCACGGCAGGACGTGAGGAGAGAGAGCGATGATGCGCGCGTGTGGGACCTTGACGGCGGGCGGTGTCGTGGTGGCCTTCGTGGTTTCGGTTTCGGTACTCGCCGGCCCCATCACCCCCCCCGCCGGGCCCGTCGCGCCCACGCCCGGCCCCGAGCCCCGCATCCCCATCGGCCCCGACACCACCCCCGGCGACAACGACGTCACGCCGAGTCTTTACAAGATCTCGCAGCCCGGGTCGTACTACCTCACCGGGAACATCACCGGCGTGGTCGGCAAGCACGGGATCGAGATCGCCGCGTCGGGCGTGACGCTCGATCTGAACGGGTTTGATCTGGTCGGCGTGCCGGGGATGGGCGCGTTCGACGGCGTCACCACCGCCCACCTGGTCCTGACCAACATCACCGTGCGGAACGGGTCGGTTCGGAACTGGGGCGACGACGGCGTCGCCGTGGGCGCTCAGGTCTTCGGACGCACCGCCGAGAACGGCGCGGTGATCGACGTCGCCTCGCACGGCAACGCGGGCCACGGCATCTACGTCTACGACGGCGGCCTGGTCAAGAACTGCCGCGCCTGGAAGAACGGCAAGGACGGCATCAACGCCGACAGCGGCAGCACCGTCATCGGCTGCGTCGCCCAGGATAACACGGGCACGGGCATCAACGCCTCCGGCGGCACGACAATCGAATCGTGCTCCGCATTCAACAACTTCGCCGCCGGCATCTTCACGAACAACGGCGGCGCCGTGCGGGGCTGCGCCGCATCGAACAACTCGCTCGACGGCATCCAGGTCCTCTCAGGCTGCACCGTCACCGACTGCGCCGCTCATTTCAACAGCGGCAACGGCATCTCGGCGGCGGACGGCTCGATGGTCTCCAACTGCTCCAGCTACACCAGCGCCCTCGACGGCATCAGGGTCGGCTCGAACTGCTCGGTGCTGCGCAACACCTGCTTCAAGGCCGGCAACTTCGGCAACGGCGCCGGTGTCCACGCCACCGGCACGGGCAACCACATCGAGGGCAACACCTGCACGGGCGCGGACCGCGGCATCGACGTGGACGGCGCCGCGAACGTGATCGTGCGGAACATGTGCTCCGACAACACGACGAACTGGACGATCGTAGCGGACAATGTGGTGGGGCCGATCATCGACCGGCGCGCTCCCGCGAGCGCCGCCATCAGCGGCAACACCGCGCCGGACTCGACCGGCAGCACCAACCCCAACGCGAACATCACCTACTGATCGAAGGCGCAGACCCGACGGGCATCAGGCGAGGGCGCACCGAACCGAGAGATCGCATGGCTCACTTGGGAGAACCGACCATGAACAGCATCCAACAACCCTCGCTGCACCCCCGCCTGGACCGCCGCGGCATCGCGTCTTTCTGCCTGATCGCCGCCATGTTCGCATCGGCCGCCCGCGCCGGCGACCTCAACCCTCCCGCCGGCCCCGTTCAGGAGACCGGCAAGACCCTCCGCGAGATCGAGCCCCGCACCGCCCTCTCCGCCGACAACACGCCCGGCGACTCCGGCGCCCTCTACATCATCACCACTTCGGGCAGCTACTACCTCACCGGCAACATCTCCGCGGGAGGCCGCTACGCCATCGAGGTCGCCCCCTCCGCAGGCGACGTCACCATCGACCTCAACGGCTTCACCATCACGCTGGTTCCCTCCGTCACGCCGGTTCACACCGCCACCGGCATCTTCGCCAATGACTCACCCAACCGCACCCTCACCGTCCGCAACGGCGTGATCCGCGCCCAGATTGCCTTCACGAACGTCGCGGTGGCCGTCGAGGGCGGCGCCAACACCGTGATCGAGGACGTCCGCGTCCACGGCACCGCCCGCGGCATCGTCGCGCCGGACCACACAACGATCCGCCGCTGCGACGTCTCGCAGGTCCTCAGCAACGTCGACGATGCGGCGGGCATCCAGACGGGGCTGTATTCGACCGTCGAGGGCTGCCGCGTCCGAGGCGTCAATACCACCGGCACCACCGCCCACATCCGCGTCGGCGCCCACTCCATCGTTCGCGACTGCCAGGTCCTGAGCACCGAACCCTGCGAGATCGGCATCGACGCCGGATCGGGTTCGATGGTCGAGCGGAACCTCATCCGCAACGACGACAGCGTGCTCGCGTTCACGGCCATCTCCTGCCCCAGCGGGGCCATGACGGCACGCGAGAACACCATGAGCAGCCTCAATGCCGGCACGTCCACCGGCATCTCCTGCGGCGGCGCGTCCACCATCCAGGACAACGTCTTTTCCGGCTTCGACCTCGGGGTCAACATCAGCGTCAACTCCGACTGCCTCATCACCCGCAACCACTTCCGCGGCGGGACCACCATCAACTCCAACTTCCCCGCATCGAACATCATCGGCCCGATCATCAACGCCGGGGGCGCGGCCGCGAGCGACAACCCGCACGCGAACTACTCGAACTGAACGGGCGTGCGGCGGGACGATCACGAGGGCCCGACAAGGAGCGGGCAAGGGCTTTGCGGATCGCGCGGAGGCGGGGACTGCCGGAGTGCTTCGGATGCGAGCGAAACGGGCTGACGCGACATGTGGACCGGATTGGACTGGTTTGGTTTCTGACACGAGGAGATGCTTTCCATGATCAGTGCGCGACGAGCGGTTGGGGTGATTGGATCACTGGTGGTTCTGCTGATCGCGGGGCGAGCCGTCCTCGCAGGCACGATCAACCCGCCCGCGGGCCCCGTTGCGCCCACGCCGGGGCCGGAGCCTCGGATCGCCGTCAACGCGGCGAACACACCCGGCGATGCCGACAGCCTGTACCGCATCACCGCCCGAGGCTCGTACTACCTCACCGAGAACATCTTCGGCGTCGCCAACAAACACGGGATCGAGATCGCCGCCGGCGGCGTCGTCCTTGATCTCAACGGCTTCACGATCACCGGCAACGGCATCGGCAGCGGCAACTTCGACGGCATCACCGGCTCGTTCAGCACCAACACGAGCGGCATCACCGTCCGGAACGGAACGGTCTTCGGCTGGGGTCGGTCCGGCGTCAACCTCAGCGTCTCGGTGCTCACGGGCTGCGTCATCGAGGGCGTTCACGCCACACTCAACTCCGGCATCGGGATCTCGGTACCCCAGGACAGCACAGTCTCCCGCTGCACGGCCAGCAGGAACACCGGCGTCGGCTTCTTCTCCGCCAACTCGACTACCTTTGAGGCCTGCACCTCATCGGAGAACAACAGCGGCGGGTTCACGGCCAACAGCGGCACAATCTTCAGGGGCTGCGAAGCAAGGTCAAACGTCGGCAACGGCTTCTCCGCCGGCGGCAGCGGAAGCACCTTCGAGAGTTGCACGTCCACCGGCAACACCGGTCAGTACGGGTTCGATGCCGGCGTCGCCTGCGTCTTCAGATCCTGCGTCGCCAGCCAGAACACCAGCCCCGTGTCCACATCGGCGGGCTTCGAGTGCCAGGGCGGCTGCGTCTTCACCTCGTGCTCTTCGTACAACAACGTCTCGACAAACGCCCAGGCGAGCGGTTCGACGGGCGCGGGGTTCATCATCGGGATCGGCTCGACCATCACCGGCTGCATCGCCGCCACCAACGAGGGCGACGGCATCCGCGCCGACGACCGATGCCACATCCTCGAGAGCAAGGTGAACGAGGCCGGCTTCGGCGGCACCGGCGCCGCCATCCGCGTCATCGGCGATCAGTGCCGCGTCGAGGGCAACCACTGCAGCACTTCCGACGTCGGATTCGACATCGGCGGCAGCGGCAGCTTCATCATCCGAAACACCTCGGTCAACAACGCCACCGACTACTCCATCGTCGCCAACAACTTCTACGGCCCCATCATCGACCGCGTCGCCACCGCCTCACAGGGCATGAACGGCCCCTCCGCGCCCGGCACTCTGGGAAGCAGCGACCCCAACGCGAACTACTCGAGGTGATGGCGGGCGTGTCGTTCACCGAAGTCCCGCGGAGTCTGTGTTGGCGGAACGCCGGCGCGGCCGACGAGTTCCTACTGGAGACCGAGCGATGAAGATGTTCGTACGCACTCTGGCCGTGGTGAGCACCGCGTCGATCGCGGCGGCCGGCCCGATCAACCCTCCCGCTGGCCCCGTCGCGCCGACACCCGGGCCAGAACCCCGCACCGCCCTGAGTCTGGCGAACACCCCCGGCGACACCGACAGCGTCTTCCGGATCACCCAGCCCGGCTCGTACTACCTCACGGCCAACCTCGCCTCGATCGCCGCCGGCAAGTCGGGCATCGAGATCGCCAACAGCGACGTGACGATCGACCTCAACGGGTTCCAAGTGCAGGGGTTCCTGAACACCAACCTGCACGGCGTCGTGATCGAGGCGGGCATCCAGCGACGCAACATCGTCGTCAAGAACGGCTCGGTCGTGCAGTGCGGACTCCGCGGCGTGAACCTCGAGAACGGCGTCCGCTGCACCGTCGAGAACGTCCACGTCACCAACGTCTTCGACGACGCCATCCACATGGGGAACGACGCCCGCGTCATCAACTGCACCGCCGCCCAGAACACCGGGTTCGGCATCCGCGTCGGCACCGGCTCGCTCGTGCAGGGTTGCACCGCGAACATCAACGGCGCCGGCATCTTCGCCCTCAAGGGCACCACCATCGAATCATGCAACACGCGGGCCAACCTCGACACGGGCATCCGCGTCGGCGGCGGCTGCGTCGTCAACGCCTGCGCTTCCAACGAGAACCAGGGCTTCGGCATCGTCTCGACCGACGCAGGGCTCGACGACGGCGGGACGACCATCACAGGCTGCTCGGCCACGCTCAACGAACAGGGCGGCATCTCCGTCACCATCGGCAGCTCGGTCATCAACTGCGGCGTCATCCGCAACAGCGGCAACGGCGTGGCGGCCGGTTCGGGCTGCACCGTCAGGGGCTGCTCGGCGTCGTTCAACGCCGCCGACGGCTTCCAGGGCGGCACGGGCTGCACGTTCGTCGCCTGCACCGCCTTCAACAACTCGCTGATGGGATTCGACGCCGGCGGCTCGGCGACCGTGCTGGACTGCACCGCCCGCGCCAACGCTCGCGACGGCATCGGCGTCACGCTCAACAGCCTGGTCCGAGGCAATACCTGCTCGGGCAACGGACCGACGCCCGAGGGCGGATCGGGCATTCTCGCCACCAGCGGCGACAACCGCATCGAGGCCAACAACTGTGTCGGCAACAACCAGCACGGCATCGAGGTCACCGGCTCCGGGAGTCTCATCATCGGCAACTCCTGCAGCACCAACGGCGGAACTGAGTACAACATCGCCGCCAGCAACCGCGTCGGCCCGGTCGTCGCCGTCCCGGCGAGCGCGGCCATCAACGGCTCCACGGGCGGCGCGGGCACGGGCACCACCGACCCGTGGGCGAATCTGTCGTACTGACGCCCGGCTGGCGAACCGTTCACCAATCCCGACTTCGAGGAGGTCCACATGCGTTCGAGTGCTCATCTTGCGTCGGGGTTCATGGGCGCGATGACGCTCTTCGCCGCGCTCGCCGCGCAGGGGGGCCCATTGACGCCGCTACCCGGCCCCGTCGCTCCGACGCCCGGTCCGGAGCCGCGCACGCCGATCAGCCCCACCACCACCCCCGGCGATAACGACGCCTCCCCCAGCCTGTTCAAGATCACCCAGCCGGGCTCGTACTACCTCACCGGGAACATCACCGGCGTCAGCGGCAAGCACGGCATCGAGATCGTTGCCTCGGGCGTCACGCTCGATCTCAACGGCTTCGACCTCGTCGGCGTGCCCGGCATGGGGGTGTTCGACGGCGTCAGCGTCACCGTCGACCTGCTCCGGGGCATCGCCGTCCGCAACGGCTCGGTCCGCGGGTGGGGCGATGCGGGCGTCGACCTCGGGTTTATTTCGTATGGATGCTTCGTCGCCGACCTGCGCGTGTCCGACAACGCCGGCCTGGGCATCAACGGCGGCGTGGCCTGCGCGGTCACCGGCTGCACCGCCATGTTCAACACGCTGAGCGGGATCCGAACCAACAACGGCTCCACGGTCTCCGGCTGCTCGCTCTACTTCAACGCGGGCAACGGCATCCAGGTCAACAACGGCTGCACGATCTCGACGTGCTCGGTCTATCTGAGCACCCTGGACGGAATCCTCACGGGCATCGGGTGCCGCGTGACCGATTCGTCGGTCTTCACCAACCTCCAGGACGGCATCCAGGTCGGCGAAGGAAGCGCCGTGTCCGGCTGCTCCGCCACCAGCAACAACGCCTTCGGCGTCAACGCGAGCAACAACTGCACCATCTCCAACGTCACCGCCGACCACAACAGCTTCGACGGCATCTCGGTCGGCGCGGGCTTCAACATCCTCGATTGCTCGGCGACATTCAACAGTCGGGCCGGCATCATCGCGCTGGGCGACGGCGGCACCGTGCGTGGCTGCACCGCCCGCTCCAACACCTTCGAGGGCATCTATGTCCGGAACGATTATTCCGTCTCGTACTGTTCGTCGAGCCTGAACGGCAGGACCGGCATCGCGACGCTCGACTCGGGACTGGTCTCACACTGCAACGCGAGCAAGAACGGCAGCTCCGGCATCCTCGTAAACAACAGCGCTTCCGTGATTGAGAACGACGTCGACGGGAATAGCCGCGACCCGTTCGATACCGGGATCGGGGTTTCCTCGTCGTGCCGCGTCGAGGGCAACCGCTGTTCGGACGGCGCCACGGGCATCCGCGCCAGCGGCACGCTCAACATCATCGTTCGCAACACGTGTAGAGCCAACACGACCAACTGGTCCATCGCGTCCAACAACGTCTTCGGCCCGATCATCGACCGCCGATTCCCCGGAAGTGGCGCTGTGTCGGGCAACGCCGCTGCGTCGACACTCGGCTCGACCGACCCCAACGCCAACTTCACCCACTGACTGGGCAGGTTGCGTGGCGGAAGCGTGCCGCCCCGCGCCCGAACCCGATGCCGCCCGCGGGCGCACCGAGTGCGCCCGCTACACTTTTCCCCTATGTCCACGACTTCGCACCCCGCCCACCGCTCCCCCATCTCGACCACCCGCCACGGCGTGATCCACAACTGGTCGCGCACCCTCATCCCCACCAGCAAGGACGCGCCTTCCGACGCGGAATCGCCCAGCCACAAGCTCCTCTCCCGCGCCGGTTTCATCCGGCGCGTCACCGCGGGCGTTTACGACTATCTCCCGCTCGCATGGCGCACCCTCAACAAGATCAGCGCCATCGTCCGCGAGGAGATGGACGCCGCGGGCGGCTCCGAACTCTTCATGCCCGTCATCGTGCCCATGGAGTTCTACGAGGGCAACAATCTCTACAAAGGCACAGGGCGCCACGAGGCCTACGGCGACCTGCTCTTCAAGCTCAGCGACCGCAAGGACATGAAGGTCGCCCTCGGTCCCACCCACGAGGAGACCATCACCGAACTCGTGAAGGGCAGCGTGTCGTCGTACAAGGCGCTCCCGCTCAACCTCTACCAGATCCAGACCAAGTTCCGCGACGAGGCCCGCCCCCGCGCCGGCCTGCTCCGCTGCCGCGAGTTCATCATGAAGGACGCCTACTCGTTCCACCTGAAGGTGGAAGGCCCCGGCGGTCTGAACGATGCGTACGACGCGATGTACCGCGCCTACACCAACATCTTCACCCGCTGCGGCCTCGACTTCACCCCCGTCGAGGCCGAGAGCGGGCCCATCGGCGGCTCCGCCAGCCACGAGTTCATGGTCAACTGCGAATCCGGCGAGGACACCGTCCTCACCTGCCCCGCGTCGGGCTACGCCGCCAACGTCGAGAAGTGCGACATCGGCCCGCGCCCCGCGCCGAGCAAGGGCTACTTCGCCGGCGATCCCTCCGGCCCCCTCGAAGAGGTCCACACCCCCGGCTGCCCCGGCATCGAGGACGTCTGCGCCTTCATGAAGGTGAAGGCCGCCAACATGCTCAAGACCGTCGTCTTCAAGGTGGACTCATCGCCCGAGGACCTGAAGAAGTTCGGCGAGGAGTGGGTGATCGCGGTCGTCCGCGGCGACCACGACGTGAACGAGGGCAAGGTCAAGCAGGTTGCGCAGTGCGCCGTGAAACTCGCCGACCCCGCCGAGGCCCGCGCCAAGGGCTTCGAGATCGGTTTCGTCAGCCCCCGCGCCGCCGTCGGCAAGAAGGGCGTTCTCGTCATCGTCGACCGCGACGCCGCCGTCAGTTTCGACGAGGCCAAGGGCAAGCCCATGTTCTGGGTCACCGGCGGCGACAAGAAGGACCACCACGTCAAGCACTTCAACTGGCAGCGCGACCTGGGCAAGGACCCGCTGGGAGCGAAGGCCGTCGGCGAGCCGGCCGCGGGCCTGCGCGGCACCGACGACTACCTCACCGTCGCCGACGTCCGCAACGCCCTCGAGGGCGACCCCTCCCCCAAGGTCCCCGGCTCGAAACTCGTCGCCAAGCGCGGCATCGAGGTCGGGCACATCTTCAAACTGGGCACCAAGTACTCCGACGCCATGGACTTCCGCATCCTCAACGAGAAGCAGGAGCGCCAGAGCGTCATCATGGGGTGCTACGGCATCGGCGTCTCCCGCACCATGGCCGCCTGCGTCGAGATGAGCCACGACGAGAACGGCATCAAGTGGCCCCTCCCCATCGCGCCCTACCACGTCATCATCACCCCGATGAGCGCCGACCCCGCCAGCGCGGCCATGAAGGCCGCCTGCGAACTCTCCGGGGCCTTGAGCCGCGCCGGCTTCGACGTCCTGGTCGACGACCGCGACGAGCGCCCCGGCGTGAAGTTCAAGGACGCCGACCTCATCGGCATCCCCATCCGCCTCACCATCGGCGACAAGGCCCTGGCGGAGAACTCGGTAGAGTTCAAACTCCGCGCCGATACCACCAGCAAGGGCGAACTGGTGAAGATGGACGCGGTGGTATCGAAGTGCCTGTCCGCCGCCGGAGCGTGACGCGCGTCACGCGGCGCGGCGCTTGAGCCAGAGCGCCACCACGATCACGCCGACGCCCGTTCCCGCCGCCCACCAGCGCCAGGTACGGCGCCAGAAGTTGTCGGCAGGGACCGCCGTCGCGAGGGCCGCTCGGTCAGCATCGATCGTCTGCACCGGAGGCTGTCGAACCGACGGTGGAGAGACTGGAGTTGACGGCGAGACCGCTTCTGGCGAATCCGCGATCAGGTGAAGTCGCACGGCCAAGGCCTCGACTGAATCACGCTCAAAGGCCGCCGCGCTGGCGGTGGGTTCATGCCGAAACTCGATGAGTTGCTGGGTGCCTTTCCTCGCGTCACGCACCGCGCCAACTTTGGCGAGTTCGGCGTCGGAATAGTCGAACTCGCGAGCGCTGCCATTCCGCCAAAAGTTGCCGATTCGCGTGACTCTTCCGTTCTTGTCGATGTGGTAGGTGAGCGTGCGGTCCTCAATCACGAAACCGGGCGCGGGGGGAACGGGGTATCGCTTGCCACCCGGAGAGGTTCGGGTCACTCGAAATCCTTCGGCGTCAACCTCGACACGCTGCAGCAGTTCCGGGTCGCGAAGAAACTCCCATGTGATGATGCCGGGGATGTACGGCTCCAGCGTCCACCGCTCCGAAACGCTGGCCCTGTCAGTTCGCATGGCAACGCCATCCGGAACCGGCGGGCCTGAGAAGGACACGCCGGTCGTGCTCACACCTACGACATTGGCGTGATGGCCGAAGTAGAACGCACCGGTTGAATAATCGAATCCCATCATCACCCGAAACTGGCGGGCCGGCTCGTAGAACTGCAAGTGAACCGCGCCGGCCGTAGGCACCGTTCGCCGCAGCAAGTCGAGCAACTGCTCCCGGGGCTCGGTCGATGAGGCGCCGTCCGCACGCAGCGGACCGGCAACCCAGCACATCAGGAGACAGATGCACAGCCAGCCGTTGACCCGTCGCTCTTGCATGGACGTTTCTCCCTTTGGTCACCCTGATGATTCGGGAGCAGTTGATGTGTTGCG
>JAFLCM010000069.1 GCA_017303565.1 Planctomycetota bacterium | reverse complement strand
CGTGTAGGTGCGGTGGTCGCCGGGGTACTTCTCGACCGCGGTGTCGTAGAGCTTTCGAGCCCCGCGCACGTCGCCCTTCTTCTCCGCGATCGTTCCCTGCAGCAGGATGACCTGCAGGTCGTCCTTCACGCCCATCGACGCGGGGGCCACCTGAACGAGGCGCTCCAGCGTCTTGGACGCGTCGTCGTACTTTTCCAGCCGGATCTGCGTCTCACACAGGCGCTTGAGCACGGGGAACCCCTGGGCCGCGTCGTCGGCGTCGCCGTCGATGATCGCCTTGTACGCCTCCTCGGCGCCCGCGAGGAACGCCTTGGCCTTGCCCTCGAGTTCCTTGGCGGCGTCCTCGCGCCCGACCTTCCGGGCCCGCTGGGCGTCGTCGTACAGGCGGCCGAAACCGTTGAAGAGGAAGTCGCCCATGGTGCGGTCGGCCTCGTGCGCCGCCGTCTGGTACTTCCGCGCCTCGGTCATCGCCAGCAGCGCCTCCTCGGGGCGCTCGTAGTCGAGCAGCCACTCGGCGTAGAGCAGCCAGTCGGCCACGCCGACCTTGTCGCCCTTCTTGTCGAGGAACGTCTTGTAGACGTTGGCGCCCTCGTCGTACTTGCGCTGGGCGGCGAACCAGTCGGCCCGCAAGCGCGTGACCAGTTCCGGCTTGGCGTCCTTCTGCGTCTCGATGGCGGTGATGACCTTTTCGGCCTCGTCGAACCCGCCGTTGCCGATGAGCAGCCGCGCCAGCGCCACCGTGTTCATCATCATCTCGGGTCGGCGGTTGAAGATCAGGCGGCGCCGGTCGATCGCCTTGGCGATGCCCGCGGGCCCGGCGTGCTTGGCCTCGAGGTCCAGCCACATGCTGACCAGTTCCTCGTCGCCGGCGTTCTCAGAGAACTTCAGCGCGCCGGTGTCGGGGTTGATGATCTTCAGCGCATCGTTGCCGCGGGCCACCCGGACCAGCGCCCGGGCGTAGTCCTTGGCGATCCCGCCGTCGTTCGGGCGCCCGTCGAGCGCCCGCTGGTACGCGGTCAGCCCCTCGTTCACCTGGCCCGACTCCATGTACGCGCTGGCCATCAGGCGGAACGCGTTGGGGTTGGTCGGGACCTTGTCGGTCGCCTGCTTCAGCACCAGGGCCGCGTCGCGGAACTTCTCCTGGGCCATCAGCAGCCGGGCCCGGTAGAGCATGCCGCCGAGCTGATCGATGTTGCGCTCGGTCGCCTTGGTGACGAACTTCTGAGCCTCGGCCTCGCCCTCTGCGCGGGCGGCCCCCTGCGTGGCGCCCTTGTGCTCGATCACCTTCTCGAGAGCCCGCATGAACCCCATCTCGACCACCGCCGCGTTGTCGGGCTCGAGTTTCACCGCGTCGGCGTACGCGGCGTCCGCCTCGGCCTTCTTGCCCTGGCGGACGTACACCTGGTATTTCCGCACCAGCTTGTCCACCGGGGGGTCGTTGCTCTGGTCGATGAGTTTCAGCATCGCCTCGTCGCGATCGGGCGTCTCCACGACCACCTTCAGCTTCGGCCAGTCGGTGTTCTTCGGGTCCGCGGCGATCGCCTTGTCCAGCACCTCCATGGCGCGCTGGCGGTTGTCGTCCTGCAGCAGCGTGTTCACATAGAAGCGGATCACCCGCGGATCGTTGGGGAAGGACTTGTACAGTTCCTCCATCTGCGTGCGCGCCTCGCGCGACACGCCGTCCTTCATCGCCGTCGAGATCTTCACGATCGCCTTGACCACGGGGTCGGAGACGTCGTCCATCTTGCCCTCGACCGCGGCCTGCGCTTGGCGCGTGCTGGCCGCCAGCCGCTGCAGCGCGTCGTTCTGAGGGTCGAGCGCCAGCGCTTTCTCGAAGTACTCCCGGGCCTTGTCGGTGTTCTGCAGGCGCATGTGCACCAGGCCCGCGGCGCTCAGGACGCCCACGTCGAGGTACCCCTGCTCGATCAGCTTGTCGTAGATGATCGCCGCCTCGCCCGAGTTGCCCACCCTGTTCAGCACCTCGGCCAAGGGCAGCAGCACGCGGGAGTCCGAGCTCTTGCTCGCCACCGAGCGGATATCGTTCAGCAGCGCGATCGCCACGTCGTTCTTGTTCTCCGCGACCGCGATGTACGCGTCACGCAGCTTCAGTTCCGACTCGCTGTTCACGTCGACCGCGCCCTTGAGTTTCTCGCGGTATGCCTTGGCCTGCGTCATCGCTTCGGCCTTGGCCTTGTCGTCCGTGGCGCGGCGCCACTGGTCGAGCGCCGTGTCGACCTGGCGACCGATCGCCACCCGCCGGAGGTTCGGCAGCATCATGCCGCGACGGCTGACCGCCAGGTCGGGCAGGTCCGCCACCTTCTGGAACCGCGTGAACGTCCCGGCGATGTCGCCGGACTCGTACGTCATCTCCGACGCCATCATCAGGAGTTCCGGATCGCTCGGGTTCACCGTCAGCGCCCGCTCAACCAGCCCGAGCGTGGCCTTGGCGCCCTCCGCGCCCAGCAGCGGACGAACGCGGGTCACCACCGTCCACAGCAGGTCCGTCCGCAGCGACTCGGCCTTCGCCTCGGACAACTTCTTCATCAGCTCGTTCGCCGCAGGCTGCAGCTTCGCAACGATCCCGACCTTCTCGGCCATGGTCACGGCCTTTTCGGCCTCGAAAGACTGCTTGAGAAGGAGGTCCATCACCAGCGCCTCGGGCTGGCTCGGGTCTTCCTTCAGGAACGCGGCCAGTTCATCGAGGCCCTTCTGGCGGGCGGCGTTGGCGTCGGTGTCGCGGCGGCTGTTGGACTTCTCCGCCGCGTCGCGCATGTGCCAGCGGACGATCGCCAGCCGCACCTCGTGGTCCGCCGGGTCGACCGCCGCGGCGCCCTTCAGGTCGTCCATCGAGCGGGCCTTCTGCTCGTCGGTGACGGGCTGCTCCTCCCAAAGGTCGAGCAGCGCCAGCCCGCGGTAGCGGTACAGCCGCTTGGTCTCCTTGTCCTCCTGCGGCAGCAGTTTCAGGCGGTCTTCCACGTCGCGGATGAACGTCTGCAGCGCGCCGGCGCTGCCGCCGGAGCCCTTCCGCATGTACGAGTCGAGTTCGATCAGGAACGCCTCCTGCGCCTTGGGGTCGCGGCTCTGCGCCAGCGCCAGGCTCCGCAGGCAGCCCAGGTAGTACGAGGAGTACGCCTGGCGGTATTCGACCTCGTTCTGCGGCACCCACTTCACCAGCGCCCCGCGCCACTTCTCCAGCCACTCCACGCGGCTGCGGTCGCGGCTGACGGCGCGGGAGTAGAACGTGTGAGCGCCCTTGTAGTCGCCCGCCGCCATCGCCGCGTCGCCGCGACCGATGTTCCGCTCGCCGCTGCGGAAGAAGGTGTAGGTCGCAAACCCGCCGACCACGCCCACCAGGGCGATGATGCCGGTGACCAGGAGCACCACGAAGTTCTTGTTGACGTTCGAAACCATGATCGCTGTCCTTCCAAAGTCGGCGGCTTTGGTCGCCGCCGGCGTTTCAATCTTGAGCGCTGAATCCTGAGCCATTCGACCCGCGCCCGCCGGTCACCCGGGCGGTGACGCCTGGCCTCCGGTCTTCTCCGGGTAGTTCCCCGCTTCCACCTCGACCCAGTCCGGAACGCGGAGCGCCAGTTCCGGGAAGAGGCTGTTGAGCATCTCGCCCGCCATCTGGCCAGCGCCCTCGGCGGTCTCCACGTCGTAAATCGTGAACTGCACCTTCAGGTAGTACGCGTAGTCGTCCTGCAGACGGAACGCCAGGAGGCGCACCCCGTTCGCCGACGCCACCACCCCGCCGTTGGCGATGAAGAAGTACCCCGCGAAGAACCGGCGACCCGTCTTGTCCTTGAACGGCGTCATCGTCATCCGCAGGTTCTCGACGCCCCGCGGCAGCCGCACGTGGCGCTGGATCGTGTGGTTCCGCATCCGGTACACCACGCCCTTGGCCGTGTCCGCCCACGGGTCGGGCGACAGCAGCGACATGTCGATCGGCACCGCGACCTCGACCGTCGGCCCGTCCAGCTGCGTGCCCGCGGCCGTCAGGCAGCGGTCGGGCACGTGAGGCACCGTGTCGATCATCCCGGTGTAGTACGCGGTGTGCAGCAGGATCACCCGCGGCTTGGGGCCGACCTTCGGCCCGCACTCGATATAGGCGCGGGAGATGGTGTCGCCGGTCCCCAGTTCCTCGGCCTCCTCCGCGGTCATGTCGCGGTCCTGGCCCTGCTGGCACCACCCGGTGTCCGGGTCGGGCCAGCCTTTGATCTCGCGCGGGATGGTGTGCTGGCGCTCGTCCTTCGGTTGGATCGGGAGCTTGGTCAGGTGCGCCCCGAGCGACCGCACCACGGCGGAGATGCCCGCGGCGCTGCCCACAAGCACCGCCAGGGCGGCGACGAACGCGGCGCTCTTCATCACCGGTGCGCTCACGCCTTCACCCCTTTCACGCTCGCCTTGGGCTTGACCGCCGCCGGCGCCGGGTCGGGCTGGATCCGCTTGAGCGTCCACACCACGCCCATGAACAGGAAGAACGCCACGAACAGCAAGATGTTCCCGATGAACATGTGCGACGCGCCGGTGCTCAGGTCAGGGTTGTACAGCGCCGCGATCCCCAGCACCGTCACCCGGATCACGTTCATGAACACCGCCGTCGGAACCCCCAACATGAACAGCGCCGCCCGCTGCCACCAGTAGCGGCACCCGAACCACCCCACCGCCACCGATAGCGCCAGGAACGCGATGACCATCCGCATCCCCGAGCACGCCTCCGCGACGTTCAGCGGCTCGATCGCCTTGCCCGTCGAGTCGTGCGGCGTCAGCACGTTGCCCGTCAGGTCGGTGTCGATCCCGATCATGTTCAGCGTCACCCACGCGCCCTGCGCCGCGATGTCCTGCAGGCGGTAGGTCACCGTGTTCATCACCGACTCGGAGATCGTCACCGCGAACAGCAGGTACAGCAGCGGAAACACCAGGAACCCGAACAGCGTCGGCCCCAGCGTCAGCAGGCACAGACCCGCGAGCGTCAGCACGAGCGCCACGCCCTGAAACATGTGATTGGAGAACCCGATGATGAAGAACACGTACATCACCACGCCCATCACGACGACCGCGAGCGCGGGCCAGAAGGACGTGCGCACCGCAGACACGAACGCGTCGCGCCGACGGTAGATCTCGAACAGGCTGATCAGGGGCACCATGTACGCGTGCCCCCAGTCCTCGGGCTTCTGCCACGAGTACCCGCCCAACGGCTCAAGAAACGACCACGACACGCCGGGAAGGTGCGGCTGGTACTGCTTCAGCAGCCAGCGCCAGAACACCGCCACGAACGCGATCGCCATCACCGCCAATGGAACAAGCACCGCCGGACTGAGCAGGACCTTCTTCGGGTCAGGCGCCGCGGCCTTCGCCTTGCTCTGGATGGGTGTCGCGATCGTCGTCACTCGGTCTCCGTCGCCGGGTCCTGATCTCCGCGTTCGAACCACCTACATCGGCCCATCCGGGCGGGCCCTGACGCCCCGCTCACAACCCGCGGACCTCAGTCCGATAACACAAGCGGACGCCGCAGAAGCGTCAAAGCGCCGTTCTCCTACGCTCCGAAACCGGGCGGGTTCACGCCCCGATCGGCCTGTGCCCAAACGAATCTCTTTCCGCCGCCCGAACGCTGAAAACCGCGGTCGAACGGGGGAAACAGTGTAGCGATCCCGGCCAGGTCCGTCGCCGGCCGCCCCGGGACGCGAACGGACCAAGTCACCGCCGCGGGCGCGTCGCCCGCCAATCGCTCAGGACAGCGCCGAAACCGGCTTAGTTGAAGCCGCGAGCGCGGGACTCGGGCGGCACGCCGAAGACGTCCGAACCCCAGTTCCGGTCGAGCAGGAACCCGAAGCCGTAGGTCATCCGGAACCCGTTGCGGATGATCGCCATCGGAGTGGCCCAGAAGTTCGTCCCGAAGTTCACGAGGTCGTCGGACTTCAGGACGATGTCGGGCTGGGTGCCCTCGTAGATGGCCCGCAGGTTCAGGCGGACGGTGGCCTGGCGCTTGTCGCCCACGCGCCGGGTGATGTCCACGCGCTCGGGGATGGCGACTTCGCTCAGCCCGCCCGCGGCGGCGACCAGACGCTGAATCGTCAGTTGCCCGGCCTGAGGCAGGGCGTACACGCCGACGCGGTTGATGCCCGGGCCTTCCGCGTAGACGAACCCCTGTTCGGGGGCGGGGACGTTCACGATGTCGCCGGGGCGGATGACAAGGTTGTACTGAGCAGCGCCCTGGAGCAGCGGACCAACAGGGATCTCGATGACGCGCTGGGTGAGGATGTCCTCGACGCCGGTGGAACGGGCGGAGAGCGGATCGGCGGCCTCGGGAAGGCCCGAGGAAGCGTCACGAATCTGGCGCACCACGCGCACCCACTCGCCGTTGATGAACACCCAGTTGCCGCCCGAGGGCGATGCGCCGCCGACGCCGGGGGTGCTCGCGGCTTGGGCGGCGGGAGCGGTGGAATCGGGCAGGTCGATCATCGCCGCGCCGCCGTCTTGCAGGGCGGACGTGGCGGGGAAGGACGCGTGAACCTTCTGGTGCCTCGGTGCCGGCGAGCCGGAGAGCGCGCTGTCGAGCGCGTCGGCCTCGCTGCCCCGGAATGCGCCGGGGGACTTCGGGGGCTCCGACTTCGCGGGCTCGCTCGGCGCCGCCTCGGGAGCCGCGGCCGGCTCGCTCGTCAGGTCATCGATCACCTTCAAGAGATCTTCACCCGCCGGAACCGGCGTGGCCTCGCTCGGCACGGGCACGTCCCCGCCCGACGGGCCGCTCGAGGGCATCGAGGGCGAAGGCGTGACCGGCGGGCTTGAGTCCTTCAGTTCCTCCGCCAGCGAAACCTGGCGAATGACGTAAACCTTGCGGACCACGGGGCTGACGCCGCCCGCGTCCGTCAGGGCCTGGAGCAATCGGTAGTCAGGCCCGGGAATGCGGAACTGGCCGGGCTTTTCAACAACGCCGAAGACCCGGAAGGAGGCTTCTTCCTGCGAGCCCAGTTCGACCTGCACCACCGGACGATCGAGCAGGCGACCTTCGACCAAACGGCGTTCGACCTCGGCCTGGATGCGCGGGCCCGACAGCCCGCCGACGCGCAGCCGCGGCATCATCGGGAGGTCGATGTACCCGAGTTGATCGACCACGCGGTCGAACTCGCCGGGGCGACCCGCTTCCGGAAAATCAAGGATGGTGATGCGCATGGCATCGCCCGCCTTGGAGCGCAGCTCGATGGGCTGGGGGATCAGGTCATCGCGGGAAACCTGGGTGATTTCGACGAAGTCGCCCGTGTCGTTCTCGATCACGTCGATGCGCTCAAGCACGGGCACGATGGTCGGGGTGTCTTCCCAACGGCCGACGACGGACGGATTCCAGAGCCAGGCGTCCGTCTCGGTGCAGCCGGCAAACACGAACGCGGCGGCCGCGCCGCAGACGGCGAGCAACCGGCGCCCCATCGGGCGGGCCGCCCGGATCCGAGGGCGGCTTGGACGCTGGTTATCGGACTGCTCGAACCGTTGACTCACGTCCGTCTCCTCTTGCTCGGTCGCTCGCTCGGCGTTGGCGGTCTGTCGGAGGATGCTGCCCTGACGCGCGAAGCCCTGTTCAAAGCCCACACTAACATCCGTGAAACCCCTGTCAATCGGGCGTTTCGACGCCCGGTCCTCGGGGCGGATCCCCCTTCGAAGCGGAGGGCTTCCCGGGGGGTATTCTCGGTCGTGAAGCGTATCGGTCGTTACAAACCAGAGGTTCAGCCGGACCCGGCGTCGGCGCGAAGATTGACCCGGCGGACCGGCTGAAGGAGGGTAGGAACGCCCGTCAGGTGTCCCCGGTTCGGTCTGGCGTGACGCTTCGTTCGGGCGTACCTTCTCCGCCCCCCGAATCCTCCCCCTTCGCTCCGTTTCTCTTTTCCGCCCATGCCCAACCGCACCCCCATCGTCTTTGGAAACTGGAAAATGACCCAGGACCGCGCCGGCGCGGTCGCGCTCGCCGCGGGAGTCCACCAGGCCACCGTCGGGATGGCAGGGGTGCAGGTCGGGGTTTGCCCCGCGTTTGTCCACCTCGACGCGGTCGGAGCGGCCCTCAAGGCGGTCGACTCCCATGTGGCCCTCGGCGCTCAGGACGCCTGGACCGAGCCGAACGGGGCTTTCACCGGAGAAGTTTCGCTGGCGATGCTCAAGGACCTCGGCGTCTCCTGGGTGCTGTGCGGGCACTCGGAACGCCGGCATGTGATCGGGGAATCCGACGAACTGGTGAGCAAAAAGGCCCTGGCCGTGCTGAACGCGGGGATGAACTGCATCCTCTGCTGCGGCGAGACGCTGGCCCAGCGCGAGGCCGGTGAGACCGACCGGGTGAACGAGCGGCAGGTCCGGGCGGGACTGAATGGCGTCACGTCGGAGCAGATGTCCCGCGTGGTGATCGCCTACGAGCCGGTCTGGGCGATCGGGACGGGAAAGAACGCCACGCCGCAGGACGCCCAGAACGCCCATGTGGCGATCAGAGGGCTGATCGGGCAGTTGTACGGCGCGGGCGTGGCGGCGGCGCTGCGGATCCAGTACGGCGGATCGATGAAGCCGGAGAATGCCCGCGACCTGATCAACCAGCCCGACGTCGACGGCGGGCTGATCGGCGGGGCCGCGCTGAAGTCGGACTCGTTCGCGGGGATCGTTCGGGCCGCGGTTGGGTCCGCTTGAGGCGGTTGCGGTTGGGGCTTCCTACAGTTGGGGCCGTGCCCGGCGCGTGAGGGCCGGGCCTCCGTTTTCCCAAGGACACGATTGATGAACCTGCTCGCGTTCGAACTGTCTCAGTGGATCGTCGGCCTGATGGTCGTGCTGTTCCTGTTCATCAGCGTGTGCATGGTGCTGATCGTGCTGATCCAGCGCCCGCAGGGTGGCGGCCTGAGCGGGGCGTTCGGCGGCGGCGGCGCGGAGGGCGCGGGTCAGACCGCGTTCGGCGCCAAGACCGGCGACGTGCTCACCACCGTGACCATCGGCATCTTCGACGACCAATCCGCCGGCGCAATCCAAGGCATCGCCGAGAGCACCACCCTCCGCGCCGCCCGCGAACGTTTTCCCTACAACCTGCTCAACGGCGCCGCCAACCG
>JAFLCM010000068.1 GCA_017303565.1 Planctomycetota bacterium | reverse complement strand
CTTCGTGGTCTTGGGGGTGCGCTTCGTCATGGTCGTGCTCCTTGGCGTGGGGGGTGGTGGTCTCTGGTAAACAGCGAAGCCCGCATTACGCGGGCGTCAGGTCGTCGGGCGGTTGTTGCTGGGGCGGTCCCAACTCGTCGTGTCTTTCGGCTGGCCGACCGCCCGGAGGTAGTCCACCAGTTCGTCGGCGGTCCAGGTATCGCCGTCGATCGCGTCGTGCTCGTTGGGGGCATCCTCGTTCTCGCGGTCGATCTCGAAGAGGCGGAAGCCGCCGAGCGCTCCGGGGCGTGGTCCCCAGTGGCCGTCGAGGTGGCGTGCGCGACCGGCGGGGACCGTGGCGATGTTCCAGCAGCGTCCGTCGGGCGTGTGGAGTTCGATGGCGGGGATTCGGAACCCGGCCTTGGCCAGGGTCTTGGTGAGGTCGATCGTGGTCTTCGTGGTCGCGTTCATGTTCGTGGTCTCCGTCGCGTGCGGGGGTTTGGTTCTTCCCGCTCGCGTGTGACACACATTGGCCGGCTGATGGGGAACAGGCAAGGCGTTCGGCCTGCATTTCTCGATGAATCTGCGACATGTGGGCAAGTCCGCCGCCCATGTGGGCAACCCTGCGCGGGAGGTCCGCGATGACTCCCGAACACGCGCCTAGTCCCGAGCATGCACAGGGAATGTCCCGGCTGAACCCCGCCGCGCTTGGCGTCGCGGATGCCGCGCGGGTGCTCACGCGCATCGGGGGAGCAAGCGGCAAGCCCATCACCGAGGAGATGCTCCGTGCCGACATCGACGCGGGCGCGCCGACCAACGCGAACGGCACGATCAACCTCGTGCACTACGCGGCGTGGCTCGTGAAGGAGATGAACGTGGGAGGCGGCGGTGGCGATTGACCCGCGCCAACTCAGGCCCGGCGAACTCGCGCGGCTGCTCAACAGCACGCCGCTGGGCGAGGTGATCAGCGAGCGGCAGCTCCACCGGCATCGCACGCGCGCGGGGTTCCGCGTCGCGGCCGATGGCGACGCTGGCAAGGTCGACCTGTTCCGCTACGTCGCGTGGCTGGTGGCGACGCGGCACGAGGCGCTGGCCGAGGCGGCCCGCACGCCCGGGGAGGGGGTGGGGCTCACGGGCTACGAGGCGATGAAGGAGCGGGCTCGGCTCCGCAACGCCATGCTCTCGCTCTCGGGACGCGACATCGGCGACATGCCTCCCGTCGCTGACCCAGCGCGACGTGCCCGGGCCGCGAAGGACTTCCGGTACTTCTGCGAGACGTACTTCGGGCAGACGTTCCATTTGAAGTGGTCCGACGACCACCTGAAGGTCATCGCCAAGATCGAGCAGGCCGTGCTGGACGGCGGGCTGTTCGCGATGGCGATGCCGCGTGGGTCGGGCAAGACAAGCCTGTGCGAGGTGGCGTGCCTGTGGGCGCTGCTGTACGGGCACCGGGAGTTCGTGGCGCTCATCGGCTCCGACGAGGAGCACGCGGCGGGGATGCTCGAGTCGATCAAGGCGGAGCTGGAGAACAGCGAGATCCTCGGGGCCGACTTCCCGGAGGTCTGCCATCCCATCCGCTCCCTCGAAGGCATCCACCAGCGGGCGTCGGGGCAGCTCTTCCAGGGCAAGCAAACCCACATCGGCTGGACAGCCCGGGAGATCGTGCTGCCGACCATCCCGGGCTCGGCGGCGTCGGGCGCGATCATCCGCGTGGCGGGGATCACCGGCCGCATCCGCGGCATGAAGCACAAGCGCGTTGACGGCGTAAGCGTCCGTCCGTCGCTCGTGCTGATCGACGATCCGCAAACCGACGAGAGCGCCCGCTCGCCGTCGCAGTGCGCCAACCGGGAGCGGATCCTCGCCGGCGCGATCCTGGGCCTGGCCGGCCCGGGCCGGAAGATCGCCGGGCTCATGACGCTGACGGTTGTACGCCCCGACGACCTGGCCGATCGCATCCTCGACCGGGACAAGCACCCGCAGTGGCAGGGCGAGCGGACGAAGATGGTGTACTCGTTCCCCACCGCAGACCGCTTGTGGGCCGAGTACGCCCGGCTGCGAGCCGAGGGACTCAAGGCCGACCGGGGCGGAGCGGAGGCGACCGCGTTCTACAAGACCCATCGCGCGGAGATGGACGCGGGGGCGGTCATCGCTTGGCCCGAGCGATTCAACCACGACGAACTGTCCGCCGTGCAGCACGCGATGAACCTGCGGCTGCAGAACGAAGCGGCGTTCTTCGCGGAGTACCAGAACGAGCCGCTGCCGGAGGTCGAAGTCGCCGACGACCTGCTGAGCGCCGACCAGATCGCCGCCAAAGTGGACGGCCACGCCCGCGGGCTGGTGCCCCTGGGTTGCTCGCACCTCACGATGTTCGTGGACGTGCAGGGCAAGGCACTGTTCTACCTGGTGGCAGCTTGGGAGGACGATTTCACTGGGCATGTCGTCGACTATGGCACCGAGCCCGACCAGAAGCAGGCGTACTTCACGCTCCGCGACATCAAGCGCACGCTTGGCGCTGCGTCCGTCCGCGCCGGTGCCGAAGGAGCGATCTACGCCGGACTCGAGCGGCTCATCGAAGCGACGGTGGCTCGCGAGTGGCGGCGCGATGATGGCGCGATGGTGCGGATCGACCGCTGCTTGATCGACGCCAACTGGGGATCGTCCACGGATGTGGTCTACCAGTTCTGCCGCCAGAGCCCGCACGCCAGCGTGCTGACGCCCAGCCACGGCCGCTACGTCGGCGCGAGCAGCCTGTCTTTCAGCGACTACAAGCGCAAGCGGGGCGAGCGGGTCGGGCTGAACTGGCGCGTCCCGGTGGTCACCGGCAAACGCGCTGTGCGGCACGTGCTCTTCGACACGAACTTCTGGAAGTCGTTCGTGCATGCGCGGCTGGCAGTGCCCATGGGCGACCCGGGAGGGCTGTCATTGTTCGGCCACAAGCCGGAGCTCCACCGCCTGCTGGCCGAGCACTTGACGAGCGAGTATCGGGTGCGGACCGAGGGACGTGGCCGCACCGTCGACGAGTGGAAGCTCCGCGTCGAGGGCCTCGACAACCACTGGCTGGACTGCTTGGTCGGCTGCGCCGTGGCGGCGTCGATGGAGGGAGCGGTGCTGTTCGGGACGGACGCGAAGGTCGTCGCGCGCCCGCGGCTGAAGCTCTCGCAACTGAGGAGAGGCAAGCCGTGAACGAGCCCAAGCCATCACCACGACCGAGCGGGGTCCAGGCCAAAGGGCTGGCGTGTCCGAAGTGCGGGTGTCGTCACTTCGAGGTGCTCTACACCCGTGCGGCGCTTGGAGGCGTGATCCGCCGCCGTCGCGCGTGCCGGAACTGCGGCCGGCGCGTGACGACCACCGAGCGGCTCGGAGCCTAAGCGAGCCAGCGGGGTTCTACCGGTGGAACAACTTCGCGCATTCGGGACACGCGGTTCGGGATCAGAGTGTGCAACGGGTTAGGTGCTCTATGGAGAACTGCACCTTGCCGGACCCCGCCCCCAACCTCGACCAGGCCATCCGCGACAACGCGTCGCAGCCCGCGAAGGCGTCGGTGGACGGGCAGTCCGTCGAGCAGCACCCGCTGAAGGACCAGATCGAGGCCGACCGCTACCTCGCGTCCAAGGCCGCCGCGAGGAAGCCCGGCCTCGGCATCAAGTTCGCCAAGATCGTCCCCCCCGGTTCTGTCTGACCCGCCCATGCTGAAAGCCATCGCCAACATCATGAGCCGGGTCGGTCGCGGGACGCAGACCGCCTCTCCCTCCCCGGCGGCGTCGCGTGCTCCGCACGGAGGCGGATCGCGCGGCGGCCGTCGTGTGGTCGTCGCCAAGTTCGACTCAGCCAAGACCACACCGGAGAACCGCAAGCACTGGGCGAATGCGGACGGCCTCTCGCCCAACGCCGCCATCAACCCCGAGGTCCGTCGCGTCCTCCGCAACCGCGCCCGCTACGAGGTCGCCAACAACTCCTATGCCAAGGGCATCGTCCTCACGCTCGCCAACGACACCATCGGCACCGGTCCCCGGCTGCAGATGCTGACCGACGACGCCGAGGCCAACGCCCGCATCGAGGATGCGTTTGATCAGTGGTCGCGGGCCGTAGATCTCCCCGGAAAGCTCCGCACCATGCGGCTGGCCCGGGCCGAGAGCGGTGAGGCGTTCGCGCTTCTGATCAACAACCCCGGCATCGCGTCGGCGGGCTCGCCCGTGTCGCTTGATCTCAAGCTCATCGAAGCGGACCAGGTCTGCACGCCCTTGCTCCGGCGCGGGCGTAACGACGAGATCGACGGCATCGCTCTGGATGAGTGGGGCAACCCCTCCGCGTACCGCGTGCTCAAGCGCCACCCGGGCGACAGCGGCGTGTTCCGCACGCCCATCGACGACCTCACGGCCTATGACACGTTCCCCGCCTCGTCGGTGGTGCACTACTTCCGTCCAGACCGGCCCGGTCAACTCCGCGGCATCCCCGACATCACGCCGGCGCTCCCGCTGTTTGCGCAGCTCCGCCGGTACACCTTGGCGACCATCGCGGCCGCCGAGACCGCCGCCAACTTCGCCGCCGTCATCTACACCGACAGCCCCGCCAACGGCGAGGCCGATCCGCTTGAGCCGATGGACGAGGTGGAACTCGAGCAGCGTCTGGCGACCGTCCTTCCGGGCGGCTGGAAGCTCGGCCAGGTTCATGCCGAACAGCCGACGACGACGTTCGGCGAGTTCAAGCGCGAGATCCTCAATGAGATTGCCCGCTGTCTGAACATGCCGTTCAACGTCGCGGCCGGCAACTCCTCGGGGTACAACTACGCCAGCGGTCGCCTCGACCACCAGGTGTACTACAAGAGCATCCGTGTCGAGCAGCACCACCTGCAGCTCGCCGTGCTCGACCGCATCCTGAAAGCGTGGCTCAACGAGGCCGTGCTTGTCGAAGGGCTGCTCCCGCAATCCCTGCGGACCATCGCCGCCACCTTGCCCGAGCATGCTTGGTTCTGGGATGGCGTCGAGCATGTTGATCCCGCCAAAGAAGCGAACGCCCAGGCCACCCGACTGGCCAACCACACGACCACGCTCGCCGCGGAGTTCGCCCGGCAAGGCCGCGATTGGGAGCAGGAGCTCCGCCAGCGTGCCAAAGAGCTCACGCTCATGAATGAACTCGGCCTCGCACTCGCATCGGCACCGGCTGCCGCTCCGGCCGCGAACGCGCCCGCCGAGAACACCGACCCCGCAGACCCCGTTGACGAGGAGACCGCCAGTGCCAGTGCCGACTGACTCCATGAAGATCCTGCCCGCGCTCACGTTTACCGCGACGGCCGACATCACCTTCGCCGCCGCGGCGGACGGCCAGAGCGCGCCGTTGCCCCGGTTCAAGATGGTCGCGTACACCGGCGGCGCGATGCGCGTCGGTGGCTGGCGCGCCCCGGTGGTGATCGACCTCGCGGGCCTGGGGGTGCCCTCGCAGGCACGTCCTATCCGCTTCGGTCACGACCCGCTCTCGGGTGTCGGTCATACGGACAGCATCCGCGTGGAAGCCGGTCAGCTCATCGCCACCGGCGTGATCTCCCGCGACACGCCCGCCGCCAAGGAGGTCGTGGCCTCCAGCCGGAACGGCTTCCCCTGGCAAGCTTCCGTCGGCGCGAGCGTCGAGGAGTTCGAGTTCATCAAGGACAACCAGAAGGCGACGGTCAACGGTCAGGACCTCAGCGGTCCGGTCTACGTCGTCCGCAAGGCCACGCTCGGCGAGATCAGTTTCGTGGATCTCGGCGCAGACGGCCGCACCAGCGCGAGCATCGCCGCGCGTCTTCTCAAGGAGCCCAGCGTCATGGCCGACGATTCCAACCCGACCCCCACCCCCTCCGCGAATGCCCCCGTCACCGGGACCGAGCAGACGCCCGAGCAGATCCGTGCCGCGGCGCTCGCCGAGACGGCCCGCATCGAGGCGATCCGCAAGGTCTGCGGCGGTAAGCACACGAGCATCGAGGCCCAAGCCATCCGCGACAACTGGGATGCCACGCGCACCGAGCTCGAGGTCCTGCGTACCAGCCGCCCCAAGGCTCCGGCCATCCACGCCCCCGACACCAGCGTGACCAGCGAGGTGCTCGAAGCCGCGTGCTTCCAGAGCGCCAAGCTCGAGGGCATCGAGAAAGTCTGCTCCACGCAGGCACTCGAGATCGCCGCCAAGCGGTTCCAGGGCGGGCTGGGCCTGCAGGAACTCCTCTTCGAGGCCGCGATCGCCAACGGCTACACGGGCCGCACGTTCCGTGACAGCCGCCGCGTGCTCGAAGCCGCGTTCGGTCGCGGGATCGAGGCGGGCATGACCACCATCGATGTGGGTGGCATCCTCTCCAACGTCGCCAACAAGTTCCTGCTCGAGGGCTTCTTCAGCGTCGAGCGCGTGTGGCGGAGCATCTGCGCCGTCCGCAACGTCAGTGACTTCAAGACCGTCACCAGCTACCGCCTGGTCGGCAAGGACCAGTACGAGCAGGTCGCCCCCGGCGGCGAGCTCAAGCAGGGCACGCTCGGCGAGGAGACCTACACCAACAAGGCCGACACCTACGGCCTGATGCTCTCGATTGACCGCCGCGACATCATCAACGACGACCTCGGCGCGATCACCACGGTCCCCCGCAAGCTCGGCCGTGGCTCGGGCCTGAAGATCAACGACGTCTTCTGGACGGCGTTCCTGAACAACGCGGCGTTCTTCAGCGCCGGCAACAAGAACTTCGTCGCCGGCGCGGACACGGCGCTCGGCATCGATGGTCTGACCAAGGTCGAGCAGGCGTTCATGGACCTGGTGGACTCCGATGGCAAGCCCACGGGCGTGATGCCGTCGATCATGCTGGTGCCCACGGCGCTGTCGGCCATGGGCACGCAGCTGTACAAGAGCGTCGAGCTCCGGGACACCACCGCGAACACCAAGTTCCCCGTTGCCAACCCGCACCAGGGCAAGTTCCGCATCGAGGTCAGCCGCTACCTGGCCAACGCCAGCTACACCGGCAACTCGGCCAAGGCGTGGTACCTCCTCGCGGACCCCAACGACCTGCCGGTGATCGAGATGGCGTTCCTCAACGGCCAGGAGGCCCCGACCGTCGAGACCTCGGACGCGGACTTCAACATGCTCGGCGTCCGGATGCGTGGGTACCACGACTTCGGCGTCAACCTGCAGGATCCGCGCGGCGGCGTCAAGAGCAAGGGCGAGGTGTAAGCCATGCCCGAGCAGGTCAGCACAGGCGCTGGGGGGCTCGGCGAAGAGCTCCCCGGCGACCTTCAGAGCGGCATCGATCAGCAATCGGGCATCGACACCGATGGCCCACCAACAGATGGAGGTTCAGGCATGGCTTCAGGACCAGCGAAGTTCGTTCAGGAAGGCGGCTCGATCGACTACACCCCCGGCGCTGACGTGCTCGTCGGCGCGGTGATCGTGCAGGCCGATCTCATCGGCGTGGCGCAGGCACCGATCAAGGCGGGGCAGTTGGGGTCGATCGCCGTCACCGGCGTCTTCGACTTCAACAAGGCGGTCGGCGCGGGCAGCGCCATCCCCGCGGGCACGCTCACGTACTGGGATGCGGCCGCCCAGAACGCCACCAAGAACGCGGCGGCGGGCGCGAACAAGCTGATCGGCAAGGCGGTGAAGGCCACCGTCGACGCCGACACCATCGTTCGCGTGCGGCTGCAGCAGTAGCCCCCAAGGAGCCACCCGTGGGTGACCTGCTCGATCGCGGCGCGGCGTTCCTCGACGCCCAGCGTCACCAGCACCTCTCCCGCCCGGTCCTTTACCGGCGTGGCACGGACGAGAAGGAAGTTCAGGCCACCATCGGCAAGACCGAGTTCGAGCAGGTCGACGACGTTGGGGGGGCGGGGCTCATTCACCGAGTGGAGTCGCGGGACTTCCTCGTGCGGACGGCGGAACTGGATCTGGGCGCTGGACCGATCCTCCCGCGGGCGGGCGACCAGGTGCGAGAGACGGTTGGTACGAGCGTGTTCGTGTACGAGGTCAATGCCCCCGGTGGACAACCGCCCTGGCGCTACAGCGACCCGTACCGCAAGGTTCTTCGGATCCACACCAAGCACATCGGCACGGAGACGTGATGGCGGACTCAGGCAACAACTCGAACGGGCAGAACGGCAGCGCCCGCTGGGCCGGCGTGGTCGTCACCGTCGTGCTCGCGGCGGGCGCGATGACCGTCCAGTGGGGCGTGGTCACCACGAAGCTCCAGCAGGTGGAGAAGCGCCTCGACGAGTTCATCGGGGAGGCCCACGCGATCCGTGCCCAGTACGCCGAGATGGAACGCAAGATCTGGTTCCTCGAAGGCAAGCTGTCCGGACTGACGTCCAACTCGCCGCGCCAGAGCGTGCCAACCACGGGCTCTCCTGTGATCGGAGGTGGTCCGTGAGCACCATTGCCGCCCTCGCCGATGCCGTCGCGGCGCACGTGAGCGCCGGGTCCTACGGACAGCCCGTCACGGCCGTCCGGATGTACCAGCCCGCGTTCACGCTGGAGGATCTCAAGGACCTCCGCGTATCGGTGGTGCCGCGCACGGTGCAGATGACCCCGGTGACGCGGGACAGCCTGGCCATCGAGTACGTCATCGACGTCGGCGTGCAGAAGAAGCTCCCGGCCGAAGGGGCGGACGCGGCGATCGATGAGTTGCTCGTGCTCGTCGAGGCGATCGCGGATCACCTGCGGTTCAAGCGGCTGGAGGGGTTCCCCGACGCGGCGTGGGTCGGGATCAGCAACGAGCCGGTGGTGTCGAGCGAAGCGCTTGAGCAGCACCGGGTGTTCACCAGCGTCCTGAGCGTCACCTACCGGGAGCGGAGGTAGCCATGCGCAACACGATCATCTTTGGCGTGGCAATGACCGACGAGCTCAAGCCGCTGGCGACGCAGAAGACCATCGCCACCTTCACGCTCACCGCGTCGCACAAGAACACGCAGGACCTGCTGCTCTCGGACGGGAAGACCGACCCGATCGAGGTCGCCCCGGGCACGCAGTACTACTTCGAGCGGGTGAACCTGGCGGACATTCTGGTCAAGAGCAAGGGCGGCGAGATGGTCTTTGTGGTCGGCCACAGCGCCGAGTGAAAGGAGTCAGTGATGGCAATCAAGCTCGGCATGGAAGCCG
>JAFLCM010000067.1 GCA_017303565.1 Planctomycetota bacterium | reverse complement strand
GGGCGGGCGGGCGGGGTTGCGCGATGCGCACCTGCACCTTGCCGAGTACGGCGAGAGCCTGTCGCTTGTTGACCTGAGCCGGTGCGAGAGTGTGGGGGCGTGCCTGGAACTGGTGGCGAGGGCGAGCGGTTCCGTTCCGCGGGGTGCCTGGGTCCGGGGGGCGGGGCTGCGGATCGAGGGGCTGCGGGAGCGCCGGGCTCCGAGCGCGAAGGAACTCGACGAGGCCGGGGGCGGGCGGTGCGTGCTGCTGCGTTCGTTCGATCATCACAGCGTGGTGGTGAGCGCGGCGGCGCTGCGGGCGGCGGGGATTTCGCGTGCGTCGATTGATCCGCCCGGGGGCGTGATCGTGCGCGATGCTGGCGGCGAGCCGACGGGGCTGCTTCTCGAACACGCGTGCGACGCGGTGTGGAAGGCGGTTCCCGCGCCGTCGGAGGCGGAGTATCTCGGGCACGTGCGGCGGGCACTGGGCGACCTTTCGGGGCGTGGTTTCGTCGAGGCGCACGACATGTTCGCGCGTGAGCCTTTGGTGCGGGCGCTGCTGGCACTGGAGGCGCGGGGCGAACTGGCGCTGTCGATGACGTTGTACGCCACGGCGGAGCACTTCGACGCGGTGCGGGCGGCGTGCGCGGGGGCGAAGTCAGAGCGCGTGCGCTTCGGCGGGCTGAAGATGTTCGCCGACGGGACGCTCAACAGCCGCACGGCGCTGATGCTGACGGACTATGCGGACCCCTTGCCGGGGCGGCCCCGGGGCGAGGCGCTGCTGTCGGTGGATCAGATCGCGGCGGGTTTCGCTCGGGCGCTCGCGTCGGGGTGCGGGGCGGCGGTGCACGCGATCGGCGACGGGGCGGTGCGCAACGTGCTGGATGCCCTGGAGCGCGTGGGGGCTCAGGGGGGCGGAGGACCGAAGGGGGGTGCGTTCGGGCCGGGTCGGGAGGCGCGGATCGAGCACGCGCAGTTCGTCGATGAGGCCGATGTTGCCCGGATCTTCCGGCTCGGGGCGGTGGTCAGCCCGCAGCCGTGCCACCTGCTGACGGACGTTGAGGCGATCGAGCGGCGGATGCCGCAGCGGGCGCACCGGGCGTTCCCGATGGCGGACCTGGAGTACGAGGCGCGGGGCGCGGAACTGGACCCGGCGTCGGTGATCTGGCTGGGGAGCGATGCGCCGGTGGTGCCGCCCGAGCCGGGGGACAACGTTCAAGCGGCGGTGCACCGCTGCCGTGCGGGGGATTCGCGGAAGATCGCGCCGGAGCAGGCGATCGATGAGGGGCTGTGCTGGTCGATGATGAGGGCGCGGTTGAGGGGGTGAGGAGAGGGAACGATGGGGAGGCCCGCCCGGGACGGGCGGGGTACGCGGGCGCGGTCAGTTCCACGAGACGCCGTGGGGGGCTTCGGGGTCGAACTGTCGTTCGGCGCGGGCGAGGATGGCGGAGAGGGTGCCGAGTTCGGCGGCGATGATCGCGGCGCGCTTGCGGGGGTCGCCCTCTTCGAGCAGGCGGTACTGGAGGCGCTTGTCGCCGAGGGTGGAGAGCACCGCGAGCGAGACGGCGTCGAGGAGCGCGGGGGTGGGCAGTTCCTGATTGTCGAGTTCGGTGAGGACGTGCTTGACGCGCGGGAGTTCGCACAGCGGGCGCGATCCGAGGAGTTTCATGACGCTGTTCCGCTCGGCTTCCATCTCGGCGTCTTCGACGTCGGTGCGGTCGATGGGGGTGAGCAGGGCCTGGCGGTAGAGGCGAGCGTCGTCGGGGCCTTGCTCCGAGACGATGCGGGCGCGGCACACGCCGTGGAGCCAGATGTGGTACGTCCCGTCGGGCATGCGCTCGTGGCGTGCGATCTGGCCGACGCAGACGGCGGGGCGGACGGGCGGGTTTCCTTCGTAGTCCTCGATCCAGCGTTCGCCCTTGAAGACGGCCATGGCGATCTGGCCCGAGGCGTCGAGGACGTCCTCGACCATCTGGCGGTAGCGGGGCTCGAAGACGTAGAGGCGGAGGAGCGCGTGCGGCATCAGCGACACGCCGTCGAGTGGGAACAGCGGGAACGCCTTGCCGAAGTTCACGGACACCTGGACGGCGTCGTCGGACATGCGTGATGGTATGGGGTCGGGGGCGCGGTCGATGTGAAGCGGGGTTTGCGGCGGGGGCTCAAAGAAAAGCCCCGCCTCGGAGGGAGGCGGGGCCAACGTGAATCAAGGATGGTCGCGTGAGCGCCGATCAGGCGCGGCGGCGACGGAGGGCGACGAGGCCGGCGAAGGCGGCGAGGCCGGCGGCGCCGGGGGTGGGGACGGCGGAGAAGGAGAAGTTGTCGATGGCGAGGCCGTGGTCGTTGCCGAAGTCGTTGTTCTCGATCCAGCGGACCCAGAGGGTCTCGCCGGCGGCCCAGCTCAGGCCGGTGACGGTGCCGCCGCGGTTGGCGACGAGGCCGGCGCCGTTGCCGTCAACGGCGGCGGCGGTGGCGGTGGCGATGGGCGAGGTCCAGTCGAAGGAGCCGCCGGGGGCGGTCCAAGTGGTGACGGCGGCGAAGGAGGCGCCGAAGCCGTACTCCATGACCATGACGTTGCCGCTGGTGTTGCCGCCGTTGCGCCACTGCTCGCCGTCGAAGGTGGCGGTGAACTCGCTGAGGGAGCTGGCGGTGTCGTTGGTGATGCCGACGGTGATCCAGCCGCCGACGTTGCCGGCGAGGGGGGAGCCGAAGTAGGTGCCGCCGGAGCCGACGCCGCCGAGGGCGCGATCGGTGGAGGCGGTCGCGCCGTGGGAGTAGAACGCGCCGGAGTTGCTGGCGCCGTTGTCAGCGCGGTAGGTGGCGGGGGCAGTGCCGGGGGCGGGCTGCACGAACAGCGACCAGCCGGCGATGGTGGAGTTGTTCGCCCAGGCGTTGGCGGTGCCGCTGGTGGCGAGCGTGTCGAAGTTCTGGCTGTACGAGCCGCCGGAATAGGACACCTGCGCGTTGGCGGCGCCGGCGATCGCGAGGAGCGCAACGATGCTCATCTTCATGACGTGATTCCTCTCGGTTGGGCGCGCGAGTTCCTGGCTCGCGAGCCGACTCTCTCCTTGATCCCCGGCGACGCCGCGCGCCCGTTTGCGCACGACACCGTCGAAGATGAGCGGGAGCGCTTCTCTCTCTCGTCCCAATCCCCGAAGGATGCGGGACCCGCTCGTGTACGAGTTTAACTGGGGGCGGGTGGCGTCTCAAGAGGTCAAGGCCCAATTCACCGAATCTTCGCGCCGGAATCGCGGCATGATCGCGGAGAATCGGCCCATTTTCGCGAGAATCAACGGTTGGATTCCGCCACCGGCCTGTTTTCGGACTCGGCTCGGGGGGCGGGTTGGGGGACGAGTTGGCCCCCCGAGCCGGCCGCGGCCCTGATTCGACCGGCCCGCAGGACGCTCAGCGGGAGCGAGAGCAGGTACACCGCCGCGAGCGCCGCGAGCGTCGCCCACGCGTCGCGCACGATGCCGACGACGATCAGAGCGAGCACGAGCAGGACGATCGGCACGTGTCTCGGCTTCACGCGGACGTGCTTGAGCGCGTACATGGGCACGCGGCTGATCATGAGCCAGGAGATGAGGACGGTGTTGACGATCACCGCCCACCACGGGAGGGTGAAAGTGATCAGGCGGGACTGATCGATCATGACCGGGACGAGCACGCAGCCGGCGGCGGCGGGCGTGGGCATGCCGGTGAAGAAATTGCTGAGTGCGGCTTTGCCGCGGGGGCGCTTGGGGGCGCTGGTGAAGCGTGCGAGGCGCATGGCGCTGCAGAGGACGAAGACAAGCAGCGCGCCGAGGGTGACGGCGGGGTCGGTGCCCTTGCCGAGCCATTCGTGGAGCAGCAGGGCCGGGGCGACGCCGAAGCACACGACGTCGGAGAGCGAGTCGAGGACCGCGCCGAAGCGGCTCTGGGCCTTGAGGAAGCGGGCGGCAAGGCCGTCGAAGAGGTCGAAGACGGTGGAAAGCCCGATGCCGACGAGGGCGCGGTCGAAGTCACCCTGCATGGCGTAGTGCATCGAGGCGAGGCCGCAGCACAGGCTGAGCGTGGTGATGGCGCTGGGGACGATGCGGCGCACGGGGACGAGGCGGCGCGGCTTGAGCCTGCGGAACCGCCCGGAGGTGGAGGGCATCATGGCCTCGTCCATCACGCGTTCCCCCTGTGGTCCGCCTCGGGGGCGCTCGCGGCGATCATGACGGGCGGGAGCGCCGGCGACGGTGCGGTCGCCGGGCTTGACTCGGACGGCGGCGCCGGGAGGTAGGAAGACGTCGACGCGGGAGCCGAAGCGGATCAGGCCGAAGCGCTGGCCAAGCGCGAGGGCGGCACCCTCTTCGACCTTCCGGACGATGCGGCGGGCGACGAGGCCGGCGATCTGCACGGTGGCGATCAATCGCCCGTCGGGCATCCTGAGGGCGTAGGAGCAGCGCTCGTTCTGCTCGCTGGCCTTGTCGAGGCTGGCATTGAGGAACGTGCCGGGCTTGTAGGCGATCTTCTCGACCCGCCCGGCAACCGGGGCGCGGTTCACGTGGACGTTGAAGACGTTCATGAAGACGCTGACCTGGGTCATGCCCTGGGTCGAGGCGGCGGAAAGGCCGAGTTCCGGGGGCGGGACGCCGTGGACGATGCGTACCACCACGCCGTCGGCGGGGCTGATGACGGCGCCGGGGTCGGTGGGGATGCGCCGCGGCGGGTCGCGGAAGAACCAGACGCACCAGGCGGTGAGGAGCAGCCCGATGACGCCGACGAACCAGCCGGCGGGGGCGAACAGCCACCACGCGGCGGAGGTGAGGATGACTGAAACGGCGGCAAAGAGGAACACCAGCGGCCAGCCCTCGCGGGCGATGGGGGGCGACGGGGCATCGGTGTTTGGGATCGGATCGGTATTCACGCCGGTTCCAGTGTAGACCAAAGCCCACCCGTATCATCGGGGCCGAACCGGCGCGATTCATGGCCTACCTCATCCTCACGTTTGCTCTCGCGGTCAACGCCTTCCTGGCGCTGAGCGAGGTCGCGCTGATCTCGAGCCGGAAGGTGCGGCTGGAGGGGCTGGCGGAGAAGGGCAGCCGGGGGGCGGCGCGGGCGCTGGCGCTGGGCACCCAGCCGACTCGGTTCCTTTCGGTGATTCAGGCGGGGATCACGCTGGTGGGGATCTTCGCGGGGGCGTACGGGGAGCGGTCGATCGCCACCGAACTGACCGGGACAATCGAAGCGTTGGGGCTGAGCCACCGGGCGGCTGACCTGACATCCACGATCGGCGTGATCCTGGTGATCGCGTTCCTGTCGCTGGTGCTGGGAGAGCTG
This sequence comes from Planctomycetota bacterium, assembly GCA_017303565.1. Classification (GTDB taxonomy): domain Bacteria; phylum Planctomycetota; class Phycisphaerae; order Phycisphaerales; family UBA1924; genus JAFLCM01. The sequence goes on along the minus strand of JAFLCM010000067.1, from coordinate 3,797 downwards.
GTGCCCAAGCGGCTGGCCATGCTGAACCCGGAGCCGCTGGCGTGCGCGGTGTCGGGGCCGATCCTGGTGCTGAGCGTCGCGCTGCGCCCGGCGGTGGCGGCGCTGTCGTGGACGACCGATGCGCTGCTGAGGGTGCTGGGAGCGGGAGGGGCGAAGAACGAAACCGTGACGACGGAGGAGATCCGCGGGATTATCCAGCAGGGGGCCGACGAGGGGGTGATCCACCAGGCCGAGCACCAGTTGGCCGAGCGGGTGTTCTCGCTGGGCGATCTCTCGGTGAGCGGCATCATGGTGCCGCGGACGGGGATCACGTGGCTGGAGGCGGACCTGCCCAAGGTGGCGGTGGCGCGGGTGATCAAGGACGCCAACCGGTCGCACTACCCGGTGTGCGAGGGGGACCTGGAGCACCCGGTGGGGGTGGTGCACGTGAAAGACCTGGCGGCGGCGGCGCTGAACGACGAGGTGTCGCTGCGGTCGCTGATGAGGCCGCCCTTGTACGTGCCGGAGAGCATGCCGGTGTTGCGGGTGATGGAGGAGTTCCGGCTGAAGAACTCGCACATCGCGTTCGTGCTGGACGAGTACGGCGGTCTGGCGGGGCTGATCACGTTCAACGACATCGTGGAGAACGTGATGGGCCGGGCGCCGCGACCGACCGAGTCGGACCATGACTCCAACGAGGTGACGCGGGCCGACGGGTCGATGCTGCTGGACGGTCTGCTGCCGATCGCGCGGGTGCGGGAGATCACCGAAACGGACGAGCTGCCGAAGCAGGACGCGGGTTTCGCGACGCTGGCGGGGCTGCTGATGACGAACCTGGGGCGGATCCCGCGGGTGGGCGACGTCTGGTCGTTCGGCCCCCACCGCTTCGAGGTGGTGGACATGGACGGTCGGCGGGTCGACCGCGTGCTGTATCAGCGCGAGGCGGCCGTCGCGACGAGCGAGCCGGTGACGGGCTGATCCCGCGAGGGATGCTCAGCGCACGCGGAAGCGGGCGACGAGCTCGTTCAGTTGCTCGGCGCGGGCGCTGAGGCCCGAGGCGGCCTGGGCCGACTCGGCGCTTGCGCGGGAGGCTTCTTCCGCGCCCGAGGCGATCGAGGCGATGCTCTGGCTGATCTCGTCGGTGGCGCGGGACTGCTCCTGGGCGGCGTTGGCGATGGCGGAGACGGCGTCGGCGACCTTCTGTGCGCCGACGACGATGCGGGATAGGCTCTCGCCCGCGCCGGTGGCGCGCTCGACGCCCACGCGGACGCGCTCGGTGCCGGCGTGCATCTTGGACACCGCCTGCTCGGTCTCCACCTGGATGGAGCGGATGGACGTGTTGACCTCTCCGGTGGCCTTGGCGGTGCGGTCGGCGAGCTTGCGGACCTCATCGGCGACGACGGCGAAGCCGCGTCCGTGCTCGCCGGCGCGGGCGGCTTCGATCGCGGCGTTGAGCGCGAGCAGGTTGGTCTGCTCGGCGATGTCCTGGATCACCTCGATGACCTTCCCGATGCTCTCGGACTGCTTGCCCAGTTCGGTGACGCTGGTGGCGCCGGCGGTGACCGCCTCGTTGATGCTGCCCATGTCCTGGATGGTGGCGGTGACGACGACGCGGCCCTCTTCGGCGGTCTTGCCGGATTCACCGGCCTGATGGGCGGCCTCGCCGGAGCGTTGGGCGACGTCGCGGACGGTGGCGGACATCTCCTCGACGGCGGAGGCGACGCGCTGCACCTGGCTGGACTGGCTCTTGGAGCCGCTGGCGAGTTGCTCCGCCGAGGCGGCGATCTGGGTGGCGGCGCCGGCGACGTCGCCCGACGCGGCCCGGATCGTGCCCACGAGTTCGCTCATGCTGACGGCGGCCTTGTCCGCGGCGGCGCCCATGCGACCGAGTTCGTCCGTCCCGGTTTCTTCGGTACGGCGCGTCAGGTCGCCGGAGGCGATGGCCTCCATGACCTGCACACACCGGGCGAGCGAGCGGGAGAGACGGCGGGTGATGATCATCGCCACGGAGAAGAGCGTGATGACGGCGGCCGCGGTCACGCCGCCGACGATCAGTTTCGCATTGAGCGCGGCGGTGGCCGCGCTGTCGCGGGCGTCGTTTGCCGCGGCCTGGATGGCGTCGCTGGCCTGTTCCATCTTGGTTTCGAGGTCTTCAAAGGCGGCGAGGAACTCGCCCGATTCCGATGCGGCCTTCGCGGGGTCCGAGAGGCCGTTCTCGACGTGGCGCCGGGCGACGTCGACGTAGTTCGCGAGCGAAGGTCCGACCTCGTCGATGGCGCGACGGGCGGCGTCGGGGATCTCCAGGCCGCGGTTGGCCTCGACGGCCTTGCGGAACCAGTCGGTGTGCTCGTTGAGCGCTTCACGGACGCCGGCGCGCTCCTCGTCGCTTGTGGCCAGCCGGGCCGCGAGCACGTCGCCGCGGAGCGCGTCGTGCATCATGTCACCCTCGAGGTGATTGCGCAGCGCCTCGCCGGTGATCCGGATCTGCTCGGCGGCCGCCTCGCCTTTCCGAAGCTGAAAGACGGCCACGCCGGCGACAACGGCCGTGAACGCCAGACCCATGAACGCAAGAGACAGCACCCGCGCTTTGACGCTCAGCATTCGCACACCTCCACCACACACCAAGAATCAGAAGTCGATCGAGACCCGGAGAGACCCCACCACCGCGTCGCCCACGTCTTCGCTGCCCGAAGGGTCGAAGACGAACTGCAGGTCGGGCACCACGTGGACGAACGGCGTGATGCTGATGCGGTAGTAGAGCTCGATGACCGTCTCGTCGGACTCGTACCCGGCGCCGTCCTCGTCGCTCAGGTCCACCCAGTTCACGAACACGCCCGCGGAGTCGGCGTCACGCCCTTCGAACGTCCCGGTGAGGGCCAGCCCGCCGCCGAAGGAGTTGGCGGCGTCGAGCACGTCCTCGTCGGCGTGCCCGTAGCGGAGGAACGCCGAAAGCCCGCGCTCATCGTCGGCGTTGTTCGGGTCCTTCTTCCACAGTTGCCCTTCGGCGATGGCGTAGAAACCGGTGGTGCCGTCCTCGGTCCCGCCGTTGAACTCGGCGAACTCGCCCTCCTGATGCCAAACGCCGGCGGCGAGGCGGAGGTCGCGGATGAAGCCGAGGTCGAAGGTGACGCCGGTTTCTCCTGTGTAGAAGAACGCATCGGAGAGGTCGTCTTCGAAGAAGGTGGCGGGGCCGCGTTCGCCGGTGCGCACGCCGTCGACCACGGAACCATCGAAGAAGCCGAAGCCGACGTACCACTTCTCCGTCGGGTAGACGAAGGCGACGACGCCGGTGGCGGGGTCGGGGTAGCACGGGAGGAACGCGCTGGTGGCGGTGAGTCCGGCGGAGGCGTTGAGGAACTCGCCGGCGTTCGAGAGGAAGTCGAACTCCTTGTTCCCGTCGATTTTGCCGGCCTTGAGCCGAAGCACGTTGTCGAAGAGCCACTGTTCGTACCAGAGTTCGGAGACCTGGTTCCGGCTCTCGGCGGACTCGATGTTGGAGGTGCTCTGGAAGTCGCCGACGCGGCGAGTGGGGCTGTTGCCCGCCATCACCTGGAAGTCGACGAAGAGCGAGCCGCCCTTGATGCCGAAGGCCTTGTCGAAGTCGAGGGTGGCGTTGAGGTCGAAGAGGCGTGCGAGGGTGGACTTGCCGCTGACGCCGCCCGACCACGCGCCGACGTAATCGAACATGTACGACGCGCCGAATGAGAGGCCGCGGTCCTCGAGGGCGGTGCGGGCGCCGCCCCAGTCGCCTGTGGCCCGCGACCACTCCCACCACGAGAGGCCACCGAACCACTCGCGCTTGCTCGGATCGGTCTCGG
>JAFLCM010000066.1 GCA_017303565.1 Planctomycetota bacterium | reverse complement strand
ACGAGGCGGCGAGTCGCTCGTCCTGGGCCAGGACCTCGCGGTACTGGCGGATGGCGGCGAGGGCGTGCGAGCCGAGCGGCACGAGGCGCTCCTTCTTGCCCTTGCCGCGGACGCGGAGGGCCTCGCCGGACTCGTCGAGGTCGGTGAGGGCGAGGTCCACCAGTTCGCTGACGCGGATGCCGGTGGAGTAGAGGGTCTCGAGCATGGCGCGGTCGCGGGCGCCCAGGGCGTCGCGGTCGTCCGGCGCGGCGAGGAGCTGCTCGATCTGCTCGACGGTGATCGCCTTGGGCAGGCGCTTGGCCTGGCGGGGCGTGCGGATCATCGTCATCGGGTTCGACTCGACCAGGTTCCGCTTGAGGGCCCACTTGTAGAACGACCGCATGGTCGCGATCTTGCGGGCCATGGTCGCCGGGCTGTAGGACTGCTCCGAGAGGAACGTCAGGTAGTTGCGGATCGAGTCGACGCCGGCGTGGAGGATGGCGTCGGTGAGCGTGGTGTAGCGGGCGCCGGCGGTCGCGGGGCGGGCGGGCGAGGACTGGGCCTTGGCGTAGGCCTGCTTCTCGGCGTCGGCGCCGGGTGAGAGGCCCAAATCGTCCGCGAGGAACTCGACGTGCTGGCGCAGGTCGGCGCCGTAGCAGCGCGCGGTGTACGCGCTGAAGTGGCGCTCGTCGGTCAGGTACGAGAGGAAGCCGTCGATCAGAGGAAGCGTGTTCATGAGCCGGGCACTCCGCGGTGGGTAGAAGTCGTGCGGTGGTCGCCCCGGTCCGCGTGAGGCGGGACGGGGGTGGGCGTGCCCGACGGGCGCGAGGAGCAGGCCCACCCGCGCGACTTCTGGTCGCTCGGGACGCCGATGCGCCACGCCTTGGGCGTGCGCGGCGGCCTGGGGTTGTGCTCGATACGCGGGCGGGTCACGGTCGTTCCTTCCGAAGCGCCCGGGCGGGGGGCGCCGAAAGGCGACCCACTACCGGGCGGAGTCAGTCTTGTCCGCGGCCTGTGTCACGGTGCTCTGCGAAAGACGAGAGCGTTCGGCGTCGAGCAGGCGCTCGACCGCCGTGTGACACGCGAACCGCGTGTACAGCGACATGCTCTTGGAATAGCGTTCCCAGCCCATCGGGTCGTTCCTCTCGACCCTTGCTTCCCCGTACGTCTGAACCTTCGCCATGATGGCGGTGTTGGATGCATCGAGGACGAGGCTGACCCCCGAAAGGGCCCCGGACGGGCCGCCCGGTTTCGGGCTTCCCGGCCCGCCGGACGAGGCCGCCTCCCGCAGCCCACGAAGGTCGTCGGCGAGGGAGGCGTCATCGGGTGTGAGGCTCGTGGGCGCGAACAGCGCCAGGTTCAGTCCGATGCGGGGCGGGTGGTAGGGCTGCCACGACGTGACGGTCGAGACCACCACGGCGTCGGCGCCCAGGGCCCGCGCGAGGGCTTTCGCCTGCGCGGGCGTGTCGATCGAACCCAGTTGCAGGGCGCGCATGGCGCCGAGCGTGCGGTTGATCGGCAGGCAGTCGATCCCCTTCACCTGCCCGAGTTCCTCGGCGAGGGCGTCGCCCACCGCGAGTTCGTCCACCACGCTCACGCCGGATTCGTTCCGGGGCGGCGCGACGGCCCAGATCATCTGGGGCTGGTGCGTGTAGGGAGATCGAAGCCGCTCCGGGTACACCACGCGCTTGGCGGGTGCGCCGCAGCCGGCCAGCGCCGCGGCGGCTGCCGCGAGCGCTCCCAGGAGCATTCGCTGTACGGTTGTCATGGCGTCCCTGCCAGGGTTCGCGGTGGGCTCCGCCCGCCCGCGTTTGAATCGATGTCTTTCCTGATCCGGCCCAAAGGGGCTGGGTGTTTATCGGTCCGGAACGGGTCGGGACTTTCCCGACACCCAGCATTTCCGCCTCGGAACGCCGGTTCGTTTCCGGCAGTTCTTGCGCGGAACGGCGGGGATCAGTGCGGCTCCTCGGCGGCGGGCGACTCGGCGCCCTCGGTCATCTGATGTTCCTCGACGGGCGCGTCCGTCATCTGCGGCGCCACATCCACGGGCTGCTCGGGGTTGGCGTGGGGAGCCTGGGCGGTCATCGTGGAGGGCGTGCCCGCCGAGATGGCGGCGACGGCCTGCTCCGCGCCGATCGACCACAGGTTCTCCGCGCCGGAGCGGTTGGAGACGAAGAACACGCGGTTCATCGGGCCCCAGACGGGCGAGAGGTTCGCGGAGGTGCCGGCGGTGAGGGCCGCGCGGGCCGAGCCGTCGGCGGCGACGATCCACACGTCCGCGCCGGTCTTGACCGGGGTCGCGGAAGCGGGGTCGATCGCCGCGGGGTTGGTCACGGTGCTGAAGGCGATGAGACTCCCGTCGGGGCTCCACGAGGGGTTGATGCAGGCGGTGGTGGCGCTGGCGACGACCTCGGTGGGGTTGCGGGCCTCGCCGTTGGCGTAGTCGATGGTCCAGATGGAGTAGAAGCGGTCGCCGCGCTCGCGGGAGCGCTGGAAGGCGATCTTGTCGCCCTTGGGCTGCCAGGCGGGGAACATGCCGTAGGTGAGGAACTTGAGCGAGCCGGCGCGGGTGGTGTCGACGGACCAGACCTCCCAGCGGTCGGAGCGTTCGCCGACGCGGCAGAAAGCGAGGGTCTTGCCGTCGGGCGACCAGGTGGGGCGGAGTTCCTGCCCGGGGTCGGCGGTGACCTGGACGGCCTGGCCGCCAGCGGCGTTCATGACGTAGATGTCGTACGACCCGTTGCGGTTGGAGGCGAAGGCGAGGCGCTTGCCGTCGGGGCTGATCGCGGGCATGACGTCGTGGGCGGCGTCAGAGGTGAGCAGGGTGACGGCGCTGGAGTCGGTGCGCTTGACGTAGATGTCGCTGGTGGGGCGGTGCCGGGTGGAGGCGAAGTAGACCCTCTCGCCGTCGGGCGAGACGCAGGGGTCGAAATCGGCGCCGACATCGGTCATGGAGACGCGGCTGATGTTCTCGGTCTGCTCGTCGCTGAGCGGGGCCGACGAGTTGGCGGCGGCGGTGGCGGGCGCCTCGCCGAAGGCGGCGTAGCGCGGGGAAGAGGAGAACCCGGGACGGGCGGCGTCGGCGGCCTGCGTCGCGGGCGCATCCGGGGTGGAAGTCGGCGCCTGGGTCCGCGTGGAAGCGGCGCACGCGCCCAGCAGCGAGAGCACGCCGACGGCGAGGCTCGACTTCGTCAGGATCCGCACGCGGTTCTGCATGGTTGACCTCCACCCGGCTTCGGTTGCCGGTGGCAGATCAATCGGACCTTCCCTACTCGGACGTGAGCCCGCGCCAAAGGTCCGGCGAGGTTATTTCGCGTCGGTGTCGCGGGGGGAGGATGCGATCGCCCCGACCTGGGCAAGGGTGCGTGAGTCGTGGGGGTCGGAATCCTCAGAGTCGAGGCGGATCTCGATGGTGTGGTGAGCGCCGGCGGGGTGGAACGCGAGGTCGGCCCCGCCGCCGAGCTCGAACGCCGCGAACCCGCGGATGAGCGAGAAGCCCAGACCTTCCTTGGGATGCGGGCTGACGGCGGGCCCGCCGGTTTCTTTCCAGCGGAGCACCATCCGTCGCTCGTTGGCGCGGCGGTCGTCGGAACCGGCCCACGACTGGATGCTCCATGAGACCTCGACGAGGCCGCCGGGCGCGCCGAGTGAGCCGTACTTGCCGGAGTTGCTAAACAGTTCCTGAAGGACCATGCCGAGCGCCGTGGCCTGGCGCGGCGGGATGGTGACGCTCGGCCCGTGGGCCATGACGCGTCCGGCGGCCCCCGGGGGGATCAGGGCCTCGACCATCACGCGGAGGTCAACGGGGCGCCAGCGTGCTTCCGACAGCATGGAGTGGACGCTGACCATCGCCTGCACACGGCGCTGCATGGCGGAGGCGAGCGATCCGACGGAGTCGGCCTCGCGGGAGCTCATCTCGATCATCGAGAGCAGCCCGGCCAGCGCGTTCTTCACCCGGTGATCGAGTTCCGACAGCAGCATCCGCTGGGCCCGCAGCGTCGATTCGAGCGCGATCTCGGCCTGCTTGCGGTGGGTGATGTCCTCGGTGACCCCGACCATCCGGCGCGGGCCGGCGTCGTCGGCGGGGACCATGGTCCCGCGGTTGTGGACCCACCGCACCGAGCCGTCCGAGAGCATCAGGCGGTACTCGTTGGCGTAGGTGCCGCGGGCGCCCGACCCGATCCAACGCTCGATGTCGCCCACGACGCGGGAGCGGTCGTCGGGGTGGATCAGTTCGCGCCACTTCCCGACGCTGCCCGTCATCTCGTCGGGCGCGAAGCCCCAGAGGCGGGTGGTCGCGGGGCTGAGGTAGAGCGTCTCCGCCGTGTCGATGGTGCGGACCCAGAACACCTGGTCGATGTTCTCGGCCATCTCGCGGAAGCGGCGTTCGCTGTCGATGAGGCGGCGCCGGGCGAGCTCTCGCTCGGTGATGTCCTCGGTCACGCCGACGATCCGCTCCGGGGACGCCCCGTCCTCGGCGACCGCGACGGCGCGGCTGCGAACCCAGCGCGTCTCGCCTGACGGGGTGACGATCCGGAACTCCACCTCGTACTGCCCGTGCGCCCCGGCTTGCAGCCACGCCTCGATGCGGGCGCGGACGCGGTCGCGGTCCTCGGGGTGGAGCATCGACCGCCAACGCCCGACGCCGCCCGTCAGCGACTCGGGCTCGATGCCCCAGAGCCGCCGGGTGGCCGGGCTGACGTAGAGGATCTCGTTTGTCTCGATCGTTCGCACCCAGAAGACCTGGTCGATGTTCTCGGCCATCTCGCGGAAGCGGCGCTCGCTCTGGGCCAGGCCCTCCGCGGCGCGGGTCTCACTCGTGACGTCAGTCGCGAGGCCGATGACCCGGGAGACACTCCCACCCGCGTCCCGCACCGCGTAGGCGCGGTTCACGATGGAGCGCACCTCGCCGTCGGGTCGGACGATGCGGTAGCGATTCTCGTAGGAACCCCGGCATCCGCCCTCATGCCATCTGTTTCGGATCTCGTCGGCGGCGGCGAGGTCGTCGGGATGGATGAGATGGCCCCAGCCCTTGCTGGTGCCCTCGACTTCGGCGGGACTCAGCCCGAAGACCTCCGCCACGGCCGGGCTGACATAGGTGATCAGCCCGTCTGCCGTGCCCCGCCCCGACCAGAACACCTGGGGCAGACGCTCGGCGAGCTCGCGGAACTTCGCCTCGCTCTCCTCGATCCGGTGCGCCGCCTCCACCCGTGCCGTCACGTCGCGCGCCGCACCCACCAGCGACGCCAGCTCTCCCGCGGCGTTGCGGACGGCGTAGCCCCGGTTCTCGACCCACTTGACCGTCCCGTCCGCGTGCAGCACGCGGTACTGGCACTCGTACGCGCCGCAGTAGCCCGAGGCGGCCCATGCATCCGCCGCCGCCATCGCACGCGCCTGATCGTCCGGATGGATGGCGCGGGTCAAGCCCAACGGCGTCGCGAGCACCTCCTCGGGCGTCATGCCGTAGACGCGGACCACCGCGGGGCTGACGTAGCGCATCCCCCCGCGGTGCTCCGGATGGGCCTCCCAGAAGCACTCGTCGATGGTCTCGGCGAACTGGCGGAAGCGTGACTCGCTGGCGCGGAGGGCCTCTTCCGCGCGGCGCTGCAGGGTGATGTCCCGCGTGGTGCCGAGGATCGAGAGGACCTTCCCGTCCGGTCCCCGCTCGCCGGGGTACCCGCGCGACTGCAGCCAGCGCACGTCCCCGTCCGGGCGGACATAGCGGAAATCAGAGACCAGTTCGCCCGCGTAGCCGGTTGCGATCCACACCTCGCTCTGGCGGATGAGTTTCTCGCGGTCCTCCGGCACGACCCGCTCCCGCCATTCTTCCACGGTTCTCGGCAGGTGCTCCTTGTCGTACCCGAGCATCCGGCAGAGCGCTGGGCTGAGGTACTCGTACTCCCGGGAGTCGAGGCACCGGACCCAGAACGCATCCTGGATGGTTCCGACAATGGCCTGGAAGCGTGACTCGCTGGCGCGGAGCGCGGCCTCGGCGGACTTCCGCTCGTGGATGTCTCCGACGACGCCGATGGCGCGGATGGGCCTGCCTTCGTTGTCGCAGACCACCTCCGCCTGACCAAGGATCCAGCGGTAGGAGCCGTCGGGTTGGCGGGTGCGCGTCTCGCAGCGATAGGGCGCGCCGGTTTCGAGCGTCAGACGCTCGCGCTCGCACACGCCCGGGAGGTCGTCGGGGTGGAACCGCGCCTTGCGGGCCTCGAACGACTCGATGAACCGCCCCGGCTCCAGCCCCAGAATGGCGCCGGCCCGCTCGTCGTGGGACATCCTCCCGGTCACGAGGTCCACGTCGAACGTCCCCAGCCCGGCGGCGTCGAGCGCGGGCCGGAGCCGGCGCTCGCTCTCGGCCACGCGCCGGTCGGCATCGCGCAGGGCGGTCACGTCGGTCATCGCGCCCACCATGCGCACCGCCGCGCCCGAGGCGTCGCGGACGATGAACCCGTGGTCGGAGTACGTCGCGTACTCGCCCGACTCGGTGGCGATCCGGTACTCGTCGCGCCAGGTCTGTTCCGCGTGGTTCCCGAGCGCGCCGAAGAACCCGGTCCGGACACGCTCGCGGTCGTCGGCGTGGATGTTCAAGAGCCAGCCCTCGATCGAGAGGGGCTCGGACGCGCCGCCCGCGAGTCCGCTCACCGCGTCGCTCCAGGTCATGGTGTTGCGCACGAGGTCCCAGTCCCAGATGATGTCGGTGGAGGCTCGCAGCGCCAGACGGAACCGCTCCTCGGCCTCGCGGAGCGCGCCCTCGGCGTCGCGCTCCCGCGTGACCTCGGTCATGGCGCCCACCATGCGGACCGGGGTGCCGTCCTCGCTCCGCACGATCACCGCGCGGTCAACGAAGATCCCCCATGAGCCGTCACGCAGGCGGTGGCGGTACTCCGCCGACCACCGCTCGGATCCGTCCTTCAAGGCACGCTCCAGGCTCGCCTTCACGCCGGGCAGGTCGTCGGGGTGGAGCGCGCCGATGAACTCGGCCACCGTGTGCGTCTCGACGGCCGAGTTCAGGGGAAGGCGGCTGCTGTTGCCGCTCTTCCGCACCCGGTCGGCCGCGATGTCCCAGTCGTAGATGGTGTCCGAGACCGCGGCGCTGGCCAGGCGGTAACGGGCCTCGCTGGCCGCGAGGGCCGCCCGGGCCACTTCCCGCTCCGTCACGTCCAGGACCACCGACAGCGTCGACACCCGGCGCCCGTCGGTGTCGAAGACGTTGGTGTTCACCCACTCGCAGTGGCGAACCTCGCCCGACTTCGTCAGGTTGCGGTTCAGGCTCGAGTTCTGAGCCACACGCTTGGCTTCCTGGAGACGGATCACCTCCCCGACGTGCGCCGCGTCTTCGGGATGAACGAACTCCCACTCACGGAAGGACCGGCCCACCACCTCCTCCGCGGTCCAGCCGAACATCGCCTCGGCCCGCCCGTCCCACCGGGTGCAGCGCCACTGGTCGTCCCATTCGATGATGCCGACGGGCGCGGTGCGGACGAGTTCGGCGAGGCGACTCTCGCTCGCCTGCAGCGTCCGCCTCGATTCCATCCGCTCGGTGATGTCTCGCTGGACGCCGACGTACGAAGTCAAGTTGCCGGCGGCGTCGTACAGCGGGCGGGATTTGCAGTTGATCCACCTCACGGTGCCGTCCGCGCCCACGACCCGGAAGGTGTTGTCCATCGGCTCGGCCAGTGCCGGGCGACGCTCGAAGACCTCGCGCATGCGTTCGCGGTCTTCGGGGTGGATCCACCCCAGGAGCGCCTCCTTGGCGTGCCCCCGGATCTCCGAGCGGGACCGGCCCCACAGCGTCTCCCACGCTTCCGTGGCGTAGCGCACCGTCCAGCCGTCGGGCTCGGTGATCCAGAACGCCTCTCCGAGCGTCGAGGCCATCAGTTCGAGCCGCCCCTGGGTTTGAGCGAGCGCCCGCCGGCTCGCGGCCAGCCGCCAGGCAAGGGCCCCGAAGCCCAGCGCCGCGACCACGGCCAGCCCGAACCCGGCACGGATCACCGCTTCCTGGTTGCGAACCAGCCACGCGTCGGGCCGCCCGATGATGGACGAGCCCGGCGGCAGGCTCGACGCGGCGACGCCCCACGCCTCGAGCGCGTCCCAGCGGAACATGGGCACCAGAGATCCCGCCCCACGGTCGATCGGGATCGACTTCGGCTCGACGCCATCGAAGAGGATTCGGGCCGCCGCCTCGCCGGCGATCTGGCCCATCCGCCTGCCGGAGCAGACCACCCCGCCGATGACGTCCGGCCCCAGCGCCGCGTCGAAGAGCGCGAAGCTGGGCACGCCGCCCGGCACCGCCGACTGGAGCATGCTCGGGGGGAACTTGTGCTTGCCGGGCGTCAGCCCGGTCGGGCCGGCCACGTAGATCACCGCGTCCGCGCGGTCCGGCCCCGAGAACGGGAGCGGCACCTGGTCCCAGGTCATCGGCGTGTAGTGCGTGACCTCGACACCCAGGGCCTTCACCTCGGCGCTCTGGGCGTCGAACGCCGCGCGCATGCGGTCGCCGAAGAAACTCCGCGTCGTCATCACCGCGATACGCCGGGTCTCCGGGCGCAGGCTCCGGATCAGCCCCAGCGTCCCGGCGAAGTCGACCCGCTCCATCGCGCCGGTGAAGTTCCGATCGGGCGCGTCGAACTCGGGGCGCCACTCGTACGGCCCGGAGAAGACCATCGGCACGCCCGGGAGCGCGTGGCTGAGGTGGTCGAACCAGAACACCAGCGCGCGGGTGTCGGTCGCGAACACGATGTCGATGCCCACGCCGTGGTACCTCTTCGACAGCAGTTTCACGAGCGCGTCGTGGTAGTCGTCGTCCTCCGACTGAAGGGAAAGAAAGAGGTACTCGCGGTACTGCGAAACCGGGCCGGGCGCCCGCGCCAGGAACGCGTCGGAGAAACCCAGCGCCTGGAGCATCGTGTAACTGTCGTCCGGCGAGTGGCTGTGCAGGCACAGCACCTTCGCCTCTCGGGCGTTGGTGAGGGGCTGCGTCCGCGCGGCGAGCACCGCGGCGGGGTCGGACTCGAGCGTGGGCCCGGGGCCCGTGTGGATCGACGCGGGCTCCCGCTTCCAGACCTCCGCGGGGTCGCCCGTGGGCAGCACCACCTGGGC
>JAFLCM010000065.1 GCA_017303565.1 Planctomycetota bacterium | reverse complement strand
CACCGGTTGCACGAAGCAGTTGATCAGCGTGGCGCAGAGGTCGGTGCCGGCGGCCGAGTTGATGCGGCCGGCTGGGACGAAGCCGTTTTCCTGCGCATCGAGGAAGCGGGCTTCCCATTGAGCGCGCTTGTCTTCGGTTTCGATCGAGGCCAGGGCGCGGGCGACGCGGCTGCGCACGTCGCGCACGTCGCGTTCGGTGCCCTTGGCATATTTTTCGATCAGGACTTCGCCGGATATCTCTTGCGGCAGGGGTAGGCCCATCTGCCCGGTATGTTCGTAATTACTTGTTTCCTCAGTATTATTTATTGTGGTCGTCATGGTCTCTTCCGAAGGACAGTTCCGTTATCAAGGTACCGGTGAGCCGCGAAGCATACCCCCGGCTTTCGGGCAAGAAAAGCAAAAAATATTTAATGCAATAAAACAGTGTGTTACGAATATCGCTAGTGCGAGCCTTGCTCGCGCCCTACTAGATATAGTATGTTTTATCGGGCAGAAAGCGGAAGAAAAACAGCAGGATGGCGCTGCTTTTCAAGGCATGTCTCGAGCGTGGACTGGGGCGCTACTTGCTTACCGGATCAATCGAGGGGGTTGACAGCCCGTAACGGTGGCCTATCCGGTGAAAGTACCTGCTTTCGCTCCGGCGGCGTCGCGCCGTCGCCGGCGTCAGGAAACCAGGCGCGCGGCGTGCCTGGCGATAATCCACTCTTCGTTAGTGGGAATTACGCAGACCTCGATCCGGCTCTCGGCGCCGGAAATTCGGGTCGCGTTGGCGGCGTTGGCGCCGGAATCGAGGCAGGCGCCGAGCCAGCCGAGGCCGGCACAGACCTCTCCGGCACCGTCGTCACCCTCTACCACGGCGCCCGCTACCACCTCTACCTCAACAAGCGCTTCACCGACGTCCGCCTCGTCTTCGCCCCCGAGCAGCAGATCGCGTTCTTCGGCGGCGACACCGACAACTTCGAGTACCCCCGCTTCAACCTCGACGTCACCTTCTTCCGCGTCTACGAGAACGACGCCCCCTACAAGCCCGAGCACCACCTCTCCTGGTCCAAGCAGGGCGCCGCCGACGGCGACCTCACCTTCGTCATCGGGCACCCCGGCAGCACCCGCCGCCTCTACACGATGGACCACCTGCGCTTCCGGCGCGATACCGAACTCCCCTGGGTCCTCCGCCGCCTCTACCGGCGCGAGGTCCAACTCGAGGTCTTCCGCGCCCGCTCCGACGCCCAGGCCCTCATGGGCATGGAGGACTATTTCAACGTCGCCAACAACCGCAAGCGCACCCTCCGCCAGTACGAGGGCCTGCTCGACCCCGCGCTCTGGAACGCCAAGCAGGCCCAGGAATCCCGCGTCCGCTCAGCCCTCGACACCAACCCCACGCTCAAGGCGAAGTTCGGCTCTGCCTGGGACGACATCGCCAGAGCCCAGAGCGAATACCGCAACTTCTTCCGGCGCTGGGCCGTGCTGAACCAGGACGGCGCGTGGGGCTGGTCGCGCCTGCTCATCGTCGCGCGCCACGTCTCCCGCCTCGCCGACGAACTGCCCAAGCCCGGCCCCGACCGCCTCCGCGAGTACCGCGATTCCAACCTCGAAGCGCTCTACCACGACCTCTTCGCCGACGACCCCGTCCACGACGCCCTCGAGATCGACCGCCTCGCCTCGGGCCTCACCCTCATCGCCGACACCCTCGGCGCCGAGGACGAACTGGTGAAGAAACTCTTCGCCGGCAAGTCCCCCCGCGACCGCGCCGTCGAACTCGTCACCGGTACCCGCCTGAAAGACCCCACCGAACGCAAGCGCCTCGTCGAGGGCGGGGCCGCGGCGGTCAACAGCGCCAAGGACCCAATGCTCGCGTTCTTCCGCATCCTGGACCCCGAGGCCCGCGCCACCCGCGCCCGCTACGAGAACAGCGTCGAAGCCGTCGAACGCGAGTCCTACGCCAAGGTCGCCGGCGCCTGGTTCGACCTCATGGGCGACCAGGTCTACCCCGACGCCACCGGCACCCTCCGCTTCGCCTACGGCCGCATCAAGGGCTACACCGACCCCACGCCCCCCGAGCAGGGAGGCGAGGGCGTCGTCCCGCCCTTCACCACCTTCGCCGGCCTCTACCAGCGCGCCGAACAGCGCCGCTCCCAGCCGCCCTTCGACCTCCCCGAGTCCTGGATCAAGGCCCGCACCGCCATCGATCCCAACGTCCCCTTCAACTTCATCTGCACCGCCGACATCATCGGCGGCAACTCCGGCTCCCCCGTCGTCAACAAGGACGGCAAGGTCATCGGCCTCATCTTCGACTCCAACCTCCACCACCTCGTCTCGGACTTCATCTATGAACCCGCCAGGGCCCGCGCCGTCTCCGTCGACGCCCGCGCCATCATCGAGGCCCTCACCAAGGTCTACGGCGCTTCATCGCTTGTCGAAGAACTCACGCGCTGAGTCCGAGCCTCAGCACGCCGTCCCGAACACGCCCAGAAACCCCGCCAAGTCCTGCGTGTTCACCACGCCGTCGGCGTTCAGGTCCCCCGCGCTCCCCGGCGTCACCGACTGCCCGAACACCCCGAGCAGCACCACAAGGTCCGCGGTGTCCACCAGCCCGTCACCGTTGAAATCCCCCGCGCACCTCACCGGCGTCGCCAGAAGCGAGAAGTCGTCGAAGTTCATCCGTGGCAGCCCGTCGCTCCCGATGATCGACACGCACAGGAACTTCCCCTGCACGTTCGCCGGCAGCACGCTCGGAGACACGTACTCGATCGTCACGAACCGCATCACCCCGGTGGTGTTCCCGGGCGCGTCGAACAGTTCCGACACCGTCCCCACCAGCGTCACCGTCGCGGGGTTGCCGCGGAAGTACAGCCCCGCCGTGTCCGGCACCGCGATCAGCGCCGCGAACGCCGCGTAGTCCGAGTCGAACCGCCCGATCCCCGCGCGGAACCGCAGCGTGTACCGCGTGTCCGGCTGAACAAGAAACGGCAGCGTCTGCTGCATCGGAGAAATCTGCAGCGTCGCCACGTGCGCGCCAGAGTAGTTCGTGATGTACTCGCCCTGCGACAGGATCGGCGGCCGCATCACCCCCGCCCGCACCACCGTCGCGGGGTTCACCGGCACGTTGGTCCTCCACCCCGGCACCTCCACCGGGCTGGTGTAGTCCGGCGAGACATCGAAGAAATCCGCCCGCGTCCCCACGAACACCCCGACGCCGCCCGCCCCGTTGGTGATCTCACCCAAGGCTAACGGGCGCGACGTCTGTTCAAAGTCGGCGTTGACGATCGGGACGACGTACGGAGCGCCGGGGGCCGTTGCCACGCACGCCATCAACGCCGCGAACCCGGTTCGGATCGTCCTCATCCCCCGAGACTACCCCCGGCACGCGGTGACCAGAAGCCCCGCGCCGACCACGCCCCAAATTGGCCGAATCTTCAATGCGGGCCCGCGCCGGCCCTCACACGTGCGACAGCTTGTTCAGCCCGTTCAGCGCCGCCACCTTGTAGCACTCCGCCAGCGTCGGGTAGTTGAACACCGTATTGACCAGGTACTCCACCGTCCCCTTGAACGCCATCACCGCCTGCCCGATGTGCACGATCTCGGTCGCACCCGCGCCGATGCAGTGCACCCCCAGGATCTCGTGGCTCTCCTGGTGGATCAGCAGTTTCAGCATCCCGTTCAGGTCGCCCAGCAGTTGCCCGCGCGCGATCTCCCGGTAGTTCGCGATCCCCGTCTCGAAAGGGATGTCCTCCTTCGTGAGCTGCTCCTCGGTCCAGCCCACCATCGAGATCTCCGGGATCGAGTAGATCCCGTACGGGAACAGGTGCGGAACGCTCTCCACCCGCCGCCCGAACATGTGGCACGCCGCGATCCGGCCCTGCTCCATCGACGTGCTCGCCAGCGCCGGGAACCCGATCACGTCCCCCGCCGCGTACACGTTCGGACAGCTCGTCTGGTAGTTCTCGTTCACCGTGATCCGCCCGCGGTTGTCCGGCGTCACGTCGATCGACGAGAGGTTCAGCGTCTCGCTGTTGGCCTGACGCCCCGCCGCGTACAGCAGGCACTCCCCTCGGATCGTCTTGCCGCTCTCGAGCATCACCTGCACCAGTTTCCCGTCCGTCGACAAGGACCCCGCCGGCGCATCGATCAGTTCGACCGTCACCACCTTCTCCCCCAGCCGCAGCGTCATCCCCGACTGCCGCAAGTGGTACTGCAGCGCCTCGCCAACCTCCGCGTCCACGAAATCGAGCAGCCGCGGGCGGCCCTCGATCAGCGTGCACTTCACCCCCACGCACTGCATGATCGACGCGTACTCCGTCCCGATCACGCCACCGCCCACCACGATCATGCTCCGCGGCAGGGTCGACAGCTTCAGCACCTGGTCCGCGTCGAGCACCCGCACGCCGTCGAACGGGATCCCGCTCGGCCGCGCCGGGCGGCTGCCCGTCGCGATCAGGATGAAGTCCGCCTCCACCACCGACGTCTGGCTCCCGTGCACCACCACCACCGCGTTGGGGCTGGTGATCGTCCCGTCGCCGTTGATGATGTCCACCCCGTTGCGCAGCATCGAGGCCCGAGAGATCTCCACCTCGGCCCGCACGATCTGCTGCGTCCACGCGGTCAGGTCCTGGATCGTGATCTTGTTCTTGACCTGCACGCTCTCGCCCAGGAACGAGCGCAGCCTCGCCCCGGTCAGTTGCAGAACCGCCTCGCGCAGGCTCTTGCTCGGGATCGTCCCGGTGTTGATCGCGGCGCCCCCGACCACCTCGGCCCGCTCGATCACCGCCACGCGCTTGCCCAGCTTCGCGGCCTGCACCGCCGCGCGCTGCCCCGCCGCACCGCTCCCGATTACGCACAAGTCGTACCGATCCATCGCGGCGCCGCTCCTTGGCCGGGGCTCCCGGCGGTGTCACCACATCCACGCCCGCCGGGTCCTGCCGACGCGGGTCGTTCCAGGCGAGTCGTTCAGTCAGTACAAGGCTATCGGTCCAATCCGATACCCCGCTTGCCTCCTCCAGAACGCAGAAACTCTCGGAACAACCAAACAAAGACCGATTTCGTCACCTCCCGACGACGCCTGAACCGGGCACCGCCTCTCTAGAATCAGGACCGGTCTCCGCGTGCCTCCCACGCCCGCGCGCCCGGCGGCTGTCACACCGTCCCCGTTTTCAGAACCAGCGACCGATGAGCACCGCTCCACAAGCCGTTCTTCCTTCCGTCAACGCCTGGAGCGCCGAGTACCTCGACGCGCTCTACCAGGACTACATGCGCGACCCCGCCTCGGTCCCGCCCGACCTCCGCCTCTACTTCCAGGGCTTCGACCTCGCGGGTGGCCTCTCGCGCGCCAACGGCGCTCTCGCCCCATCCCACGCCGCCTCACCCGCCCCCGCCGCCGAGGCGCACGACCGCGCCCAGGCCGGCGTCACCGACCTCATCCGCGAGTACCGCGCCTCCGGGCATCTCTGCGCCGCCATCGACCCCTTCGACCGCGAGCGCCCCGTTCCCGAGACGCTCAACCCCGGCGCCCACGGCCTCTCCCAGGCCGACATGGACCGCGCCTTCGACTCCTCCGCACTCACCGACGCCCCCGACCGCCTGACCCTCCGCGAGATCGTCCGCGTCCTCGACGAAACGTACTGCGGCTCCATCGGCGTCGAGATCGCCCACATCTCCAGCCGCGAAGAGCGAGAGTGGCTCGCCCGCCGCATCGAGAAGAACCGCAACCGCCGCACCCTCGCCAGGGACGAGCGCGTCCACGTCCTCTACCAACTCCACAAGGCCGAACTCTTCGAGAAGTTCTGCGCCAAGCGCTACCCGGGCGTCAAGCGCTTCAGCCTCGAGGGGGCCGAGGCCCTCATCCCGCTCCTCGACCGCACCATCGAACGCGCCGGCACCGAACACGACTGCGAAGAGATCATCTTCGGCATGGCCCACCGCGGCCGCCTCAACGTCCTCACCAACATCATCGGGAAAACCTACGACCAGGTCTTCACCGAGTTCAACGACGCCTTCACCGACCCGGACCTCGAGGGCATCGCCGGCGGCGACGTCAAGTACCACCGCGGCTACTCCTCCTCGCGCCCGCTCCCCAACGGCAAGGACATCTGGCTCGTCATGGCCAGCAACCCCAGCCACCTCGAGAGCGTCAACCCCGTCGTCCTCGGACGCTGCCGCGCCAAGCAGCGCCTCGAAGGCGACATCGACCGCGTCCGCTGCATCCCCGTCCTGATCCACGGCGACGCCGCCGTCATCGGCCAGGGCGTCGTCACCGAGACGATGAACATGGCCCAGCTCGAGGGCTACACCGTCGGCGGGACCATCCACGTCGTCATCAACAACCTCATCGGCTTCACCACCGGCGAGGAGGACGCCCGCACCGGACGCTACTGCACCGACTTCGCCAAGGGCGTCGAGGCCCCCGTCTTCCACGTCAACGCCATGGACCCCGAGGCCGTCGTCCACGCCGCGGAGATCGCCCTCGACTACCGCATGCGCTTCAAGAAGGACGCCTGGATCGACCTCATCGGATACCGCCTCCACGGCCACAACGAGACCGACGAAGCCGCCTTCACCCAGCCGCTGCTCTACAAGGAGATCCGCCGCAAGAAGAGCTGCCTCACCGAGTACGCCGAGCGCCTCCTCGCCGAGGGCGTCATCTCCCAGGCCGACGCCGACACCATCCGCGCCAGCCTCGACGAGCAGCTCGACCAGGCTTTCTCACGGGTCAAGCAGACCCCCGTCAACCCAAACCCCGTCCCCGGCCACGAGCGATGGAAGGGCCACAAGCGCACCTGGGACTTCAACCCCGTTGACACCGCCGTCGCGCGCGAGACCCTCCACGAGATCGCCCAGTGCCACGCGCGCCTGCCCGAAGGCTTCAAGCCCCACGACAAGCTCGTCAAGATCGTCGAGGACCGCGCCCGCTGCGTGAAGGACGACCTCCCCATCGACTGGGGCGCCGCCGAGGCCCTCGCCTTCGGCTCCATGCTCATCGAGGGAACCCTCGTCCGCATCACCGGCCAGGACGTCCGCCGCGGCACCTTCACCCACCGACAGGCCGTCCTCCGCGACGTCAGCACCGAGGTCCGCTACGTCCCGCTGAACCACATCCGCGAACTCGGCCAGCCCGGCACCGACAAGGACGTCGGCTCCATCGACGACTCGGGCCGCCCGCGCCAGGCCAAACTCTGCATCTTCGACTCACCCCTCTCCGAGTTCGCCGTCCTGGGCTTCGAGTACGGCTTCAGCCTCTCCGCCCCCAACATGCTCGTCCTTTGGGAGGCCCAGTTCGGCGACTTCTGCAACGGCGCCCAGACCATCATCGACCAGTACATCGCCTCCGGCGAGGTCAAGTGGAACCGCTGGTCCGGCCTCGTCATGCTCCTGCCCCACGGCTACGAGGGCCAGGGCCCCGAGCACTCCTCCGGCCGCATGGAACGCTTCCTGCAACTCTGCGCCGACGAGAACATGCAGGTCGTCAACGCCAGCACCCCGGCGCAGTACTTCCACCTCCTCCGCCGCCAGGTCAAGCGCGCCTTCCGCAAGCCATTGGTCGTCTTCACCCCCAAGAGCCTGCTCCGCGCCCCCTTCGCAGCCAGCCGCGTCGCCGATCTCGCCTCCGGCACTTTCAAGGAGGTCATCGACGACCCGATGTTCGCCGCCGGCGCCGCCCCGCAGCCCCGCGCCGCCGTCAAGCGCGTCATCCTCTGCTCCGGAAAGGTCTACTACGACCTCGCCGCCCGCCGCGCCGAACTCAACAAGCACGACACCGCCATCGTCCGCGTCGAGCAGCTCTACCCCCTCCACGTCGACGCGCTCCAGGAAACCCTCAGCGCCTACCCCAAGGACGCCGAGGTCGTCTGGTGCCAGGAAGAGCCCAAGAACATGGGCGCCTACCAGCACATGTTCGTCACCCTCAACGAGCACCTCGGCTGGGAACTCCCCTACTGCGGCCGCCCCGCCGCCGCCACCCCCGCCACCGGCAGCCACCACCGCCACGCCGAGGAACTCGAGGCCTTCCTCACCGACGCCGTCGGCGCCAAGACCGGCGCCTCCAAGGCCGCGGCGCATCACTGATTCTCGGTCCGCTCGACCTAGCATCCACCAACCATGGGAATTCGCCCGGAAATCCCGCTCGACGCCGTCCACGCCCTGTGCCTCAAGCACAACGTGAAGCGGCTCTGGCTCTTCGGGTCCGCGGCGTGCGGCGACTTCGACCCCGATTCCTCCGACTACGACTTCCTCGTCGAGTTCCTCCCCTTCACGGGGCCCGGTCGCGGCCGCGCCTATTTCGCGCTGCAAGCCCAGCTCGAGGCGCTCCTGGGCCGCCGCGTCGACCTCGCCGAGCCCGGCGGCATCCGCAACCCGATCGTGAGAGCCTCCATCGATCGCACCAAGGTCCCTCTCTATGCCGCGGCGTGAACCGCTGGCGTTCCTGTCCGACGCCATCTCGGCGTGCGAGATCATCGTGCGGCACGCCGAGGAGCTCACGCCGGAATCCTACGAACGCGACCTCGCCCGCCGGTCAATCATCGAACGCCACTTCCTCATCGTCGGCGAGGCGGTGAACCAAGCCTCGCGACTCCGCCCAGACCTGAAAGACCGGGTCACCGGCTTCGCTGGAATCGTGGGTCTGCGGAATCTCCTCGCTCACGGCTACTTCATGATCGACGCCGCGACCGTGCTGGCGATCTGCCGGGACGATGTTCCAGTCCTGCTCGCCGAACTGCGGACTATCGCGGGCCCGCTGCCCCCGCCGGGCGACGCGGCACGAACCGCCGACTCGCCGGATCGTTCGTGAGCCGCCCCTTCCCCGCGCGATACACTTCCCCCCGCTCTCCCAACCGTCACCCACGCCAGGTCACGCCATGCCGATCAACGTCGTCATCCCCGCTCTCGGCGAGTCCATCTCCGAAGTCGTGATCAACTCCTGGCTCAAGCCCGACGGCGCCTACGTCAAGCGCGACGAGGACATCGTCGAACTCGAAACCGACAAAACCAACATGCCCCTGCCCGCGCCCGCCGCGGGCGTCATCCGCCACACCAAGGCCCCGGGCGACACCGTCCCCGTCGGCGCCGTCATCGCCACCATCGACGAGTCCGCCGCCGCCCCCGCCGCCTCAGGTGGCACCGGTCCCGGTGGCACGGGTCCAGGTGGCACGGGTCCAGGTGGCACGGGTCTCCGACCCGTGCCGAC
>JAFLCM010000064.1:430-9227 GCA_017303565.1 Planctomycetota bacterium | reverse complement strand
GAGAACGGATCGGGCATGAGTGATTCGGAAAGGACCGGTGCGGCGTGACGCGGATGATGAACGGCTTGATGGGCGGCGTGAAGGTCGGCGTGGCGTTCGGCGTGGTCGGCGCGGCGGCGTCGCTCGCCGCGGCGCAGGACCTGGCGGTCAAGGCGCTGCCGCAGACCCGCCCGGTGGTGATCTCGAACGCGACCGTGCACACGGTGTCGGGCGCGACGATCGAGAAAGGGCATGTGGTGTTCGCGGGCGGCGTGATCAGCGCCGTCGGCCCGGGGCCCGCCGAGCCGCGACTCGCCGGGCAGGACGCGCTGGTCATCGACGGCGCCGGAAAGCACGTGTACCCCGGCCTGTTCGGCGCGAACACGGTGATGGGGCTGGTGGAGGTGAACGCCGCCCGGGCCACCCGCGACGCCGATGAGATCGGCGACCTGACGCCCGAGGTGCGGCCCGCGCCCGCGATCAACCCCGACTCCACGCTCATCCCGGTCACGCGCAGCAACGGCGTGCTGCTCAACGGCGTGATGCCGCTGGGCGGGCTGGTCCCCGGGCGGGTCAGCGTCATCCGCCTCGACGGGTGGACGTGGGAGGACATGACGGTCCGCGAGGACGCGGGGCTGCTGGTCAACTGGCCGAACCTCCGCACCTCGAACGCGTGGTGGGTGACGCGGAGCGAGGGCGAGCAGCAGGAGGACATCCGCAGGTCGCTGGAGCGGGTTGGGAACTTCTTCGACGACGCGATCGCCTATCACGCGGCGAAGAAGGCCGGCGCGGGCACGGTGACGGACCTGCGCTTCGAGGCGGTGGGCGCGGTGATCCGCGGCGAGAGGCCGGTCTACGCCCGCGCCGACGAGTGGGAGCAGATCGAGTCGGCGGCGGCGTTCTGCGCGGCGCGGAAACTGAAACTGGTGATCGTGGGCGGGCGGGATGCGCCGCTCGCCGCCGAAAGCCTGAGAGCGATCGACGCCGGGGTGATCGTCACAGGTACGTTCCGCATGCCCAAGCGCGAGGACAGTCCGACCGACGACGCTTTCACGCTGCCGGCGCGGCTCGAGGCGGCGAAGGTGCGCTGGTGCCTCGCGGGGGAGGGCGGGGAGTTCCAGACGGCTCACGAGCGAAACCTGCCGTACCACGCGGCGCTGGCGGTGGCGCACGGGCTGGACCGCGGCGCGGCGATCCGCGCGATCACGCTGTCGCCCGCGGAACTCTTGGGCGTCTCGGACCGCTACGGCTCGATCGACGCGGGCAAGAGCGCCACGCTGATCGTCACCACGGGCGACCCCCTGGAGATGACGACGAAGATCGAGCGCGCGTTCATCGACGGGCGCGAGGTGGACCTCCGCAACAAGCAGACGGAGCTGGACGCGAAGTACCGCGAGAAGTACCGCCGGCAGAAGCAGTGATTCGGGCCCGCCGGGGACCGGCGGGGTACCCGGGGCCGCCTCAGCGGCAGGCCTGGCCGAAGGCGCCGAGGAAGATGGTGAGGTCGGCGGTGTTGACGGTGCCGTCCTGGTTCAGGTCGGCGGCGCTCATCACGCCCGGCGTGCCCGAGGCCCACAGGCCCAGGAACGCCGCGAGGTCTGGTGTCGTGACGCTGCCGTCGGAGTTGAGGTCGCCCAGGCAGTTGCGGGCGAGGACGCGGTAGGCGGCGGGGGCGTTGGTGTTGCGCTGCACGCCGGGAAAGACGCCGCCGCCGGGGTTCACCTGCACGCCGTTGTTCGCGGGGTAGCGCGGGTCCTGGTGGGTGGAGTCGGAGACGAAGCCGTTGCCCCACGAGCCGGAAGCGCGGAACATCAGGGCCATGTGGTAGGTGCCGGGGTTGAGGACGAGCCCGCCGTGCGGGAGCCCGCGCTCGCCCGACTCGCTGGCGGCGATGGCGGGGTCGACGCGGACCTTCAGGCCCGAGAGGTTCCACGGGTTGCTGTTGATGTTGATGGACAGTTCGTACTCGCCGCCGCCGCGGAACACCGGGGCGGTGTAGCCCTGGGTGTACACGACGTTGGTCTGGAGCGAGGCGTCGCCCGCGGCGGCGGAGACGGAACTGAACAGGCTCAGCACGTAGCCGTTGGGCGAGGGGAACTGGTTGCTGGTGTCGAGGGTGATGAGCGCGTCGGCGCGGGTGACGACCATCTTGTACGGGACGATGAACTCGTCGAGGTAGGCGGAGTTGTTGGCCGCGGGGGGTGCGGGGGGGAGCGCGAACTGCTGGCTGAGGTACTTCGGGAGCGCGGGCGCGTTCAGGTTGCTCGCGGTCACCTGGTCGAGCAGGTAGCGCGAGAACGCCGGGGGCGGTTCGTTGAAGGGGTGGACGTTCGTGCACGCGGAGCAAGGCGCTCCGACGCCGAGGAACGCGCCGCCCTGCTGAAGGCACGGGGTCTCTTCGAGCAGTTGGCAGGGCCCGTTCGAGAAGCAGCACGCGCCGAGGGGCGAACGCAGCTCCCACCCGAAACTCTCGAACAGGAAGACCGAACCCGAGGGATTGTTGCCCGAGAACGATCCGGCGCTGGTGGTCTGGAACACGTTGGGTCCCGACGTGCCGACCGACGGCGGCTCGAACAGGCCGACACCGAGCTTGTCGAGTTGCGAGAGCGTGGCAAGGGCCGTGCCGCTGCCGCCGGCGTCGAAGGTGATGCCCGCCCAGGTGGTGTTCGGCACCGTGACGGCGGGGACGTCTAAGGTGTAGACGCTGATGGTGTTGGAGGCCAAGGTGATCGGGGTGAGGGTGTATGCGACGATGATCGCGCCGGGCGTGTTTGCTGGAACCTGGTTCTGGTAGAGGCGGATGCGCGGGCGGGCGGTGACGGAGCCGGTGGAGACGTTGCCGATCGCGAAGCGCATGGAGGTGACGGTGCCGGGGCCGGCGGTGCGGTTGAGGTCGTCGGCGATGAGGCGGGTGATGGCGGCGGCGCCGGAGCCAGCGGCCCCGCCGTTCTGGAACACGATGTTCAGCGGGTTGTTGACGTTGGAGTAGACGGCGTTGGGCGCGGCGCCGCGCGGGCCGGGCGTGGGCTTCTCGCCCACGGGATAGGTCGCGACGAGCTCGGCGGTGACGCCGACCTCTCCCGGCAGGGGCGTGACGCTCGGAGATTCGTCGAGCACGCGCGGCTGGGCGCTCGCGGCGGGGGCCAACGCGAGTGACGCCGAGGCGAGCAACGCGAGGGCGGCGCGGCGCGCGGGAAGTCGGGTCTTCGAGGATGAACGGACCATGGCTTTCTCCCGCGGGGAACGATCGGCGCACGCGGGCGGCAACCACCGCGCCGTCGGCCGCTCCCCGCACCTTACTTGTCCGATACGCAAGGACCAAGAGCAAGGGCGAAATCGATTCTCTTTTGGCGTTGAATCGGTGTCCGTTCGGTCGGCTGGGGGGCCGGGCGCGTGGTTATTGAGTCGTGCCCGCTCATTCGCCCGCGGCGGGGCGGACGGTTAGGCGCGTGCCGCCGGCGCGGAGGCGTTCGACCTGGCGGCTGCCGAGGCGGGCGCGGAGGACGACGTTCGGCCCGTCGTAGCGGCGTTCGAGCACCTCGCCCTGCTTCTCGATGAGCGTCACGGCGCGGCTCTCGGCCATGGGCAGGGTGATCTCGAGTTCATCGACATGCCCGACGGCGAGCGAGCGCACGCGGGCGACGAGTTCGTCGTGCTCGGGGGTGTCCTTGCGGGTGGCGCAGAAGGGGATGGAGTTGCGCTCGCCGTTCGTGGAGCCGAGCCGCGCCTCCCACAGGCGGAGTTCCGCGGGGTCGCGGAGCTTGTCGACCTTGTTGAGCAGGACGATGCGCCTCGGCGGCGTGTAGTCGAAGCCGGCGCGCTCGTCGATGCGGCGCACGTCGGCCTCGAGCGCGTCGAGGGTCTCGGTGACGGTCTGGTATTGCAGTTCCGCCGCGGGGTCGGAGACGTCGAGGACCACCAGGAGCAGGTTGGCGTGGGTGGCTTCTTCGAGGGTTGCTCGGAAGGAGGCGACGAGGTGGGTCGGCAGGTCGCGGACGAAGCCGACGGTGTCGGAGAGCATGACGTTCAGCCCGCCGCCGAGGCGCCACTCGCGGGTGCGGGTGACGAGGGTGGCGAAGAGCTGGTCGTTGGCGAAGGCGCCGCCGGCGGTGAGGGTGTTGAAGAGGGTGCTCTTGCCGGCGTTGGTGTAGCCGACGATGCCGACGGTGAAGGACTCGACGTTGCGGGCGCGGACCTCGCGCGACTTGCGGGCCTGGATCTCCTCGATCTCGCGCTTGAGCGCGACGGTGCGGCGCTGGACGAGGCGGCGGTCGATCTCGAGCTGTTGCTCGCCGGGGCCGCGGGTGCCGATGCCGCCGATGCCGCCGTGGCCGACGATCCGCTCGAGGTGGCTCCACATGGCCCTCAGGCGCGGGTAGGTGTACTGGAGCTGCGCCAGTTCGACCTGGAGTTTCGCCTCGTGGGTGGTGGCGCGCCCGGCGAAGATGTCGAGGATCAGCTCGCTGCGGTCGAGGACCTTCACCTCGACGGCCTCCTCGATGGCGGCGATCTGCTTGGGGCTGAGCTCGTGGTCGAAGATCACGACGCCGGCGTTCAGTTCGGCGCACATGGCCCTCAGTTCGCCGAGCTTGCCCTTGCCCATGTAGGTGCCGGCCTCGGGCACGTTGCGGTTCTGCGTGAGTTCGCCGACGACGGTGGCCCCGGCGGTCTCGGCGAGCGAGCGCAGTTCGCCCAAGGGGTCCCGCGTGTCGAAGCGGGACTCGGGCAAGTGAACGGCGGCAAGGACGGCCCGCTCCTGCCGCAGGAGGATGTCGGTGCGCTCTTTGGGGGCGGGCATGGGGGGGATGGTAGGGGGGTGGGCCGGAATGGCTGTTTTTTCGCGCGCGCCCGGTGCTCCGGCGTCTATCTTCGAGTGTTGTGGCTTCTCGATGGGAGGTGGACCATGAGTAGCGTGCCGAGGCTCTGGCTTGTCTTGGGATGCGAGCTCCTCGTGACCGGCGAGGCCATGGCCCGGCAATCGGTTCCGGTTCGCCCGCTCGTCGTGTACGTCAACGCGGCTAGCGAAAGCCAAGCAGAGGACGGTCGCACTTGGGCCAACGCGTTCAGGCGGCTCGAATCGGGACTAGAGCGCGCATCGTTCCTGGCAGGGTCGCCGGAAGGGAACGGCCGCGCGATCGAGGTACGAATCGCCGGCGGGACCTATCGGCCTGACTCCGCTGTGAGCGGCCGATTCGCACGCTTCTGGGTGCGCGGCGGGCTGATAGTCCGCGGCGGCTACAGGGGTTCCGGAAACTCGCCGGACGATCGCGGACCGATGTTCGAGACGATCCTCTCTGGAGACCTCAACGGCGACGACGGCGCCGGCAACAAGTCGGACAACTGCTACCAGGTGGTGTACCACACGCTCGAGGGCCCAATGGCCGGCGAGACAATGACGCTGGACACACTGACCATCACGGGTGGTTACGCGGTGGACTCGCCGAGCAACTCCGTTGGGGCCGGGCTGCTCGCACGGGGCAATCAGTGGACTCTCGAACGCGTGCGATTCATCGACAATCAGGCCTTGGGGGGCGGAGCGCTGTATGTGGCACTCGATGCCGCGGGAGCGCCGGCGACGGCGGTACCAGCGCTCCGGGACTGCCTGTTCCTGAACAACAGTGCGATGAGCCTGCCGGGGGGGTCCGCCGCCTACGGCGGTGCGGTGCGCATCTCCGTCAACTACAACCCTAACGCGCCGAAGCGAACGGTCGCGTTCACGAACTGCGAGTTCATCGGCAACACGGCGCTGCGGTCGAGCGACACCTCGCCATGGGGCTTCGGCGGCGCGGTGGCGCTCACGTCCGTTGGCGCCTCATTCGAGTCGTGTCTATTTCGAGAGAACCGCGCCGACGGCGAGTCGGTGCTGGGCATGTACGGCGGCTCCGGCGACTTCCTCGTCATGTCCCGATGTGCCCTGCTCGGGAACGAGTCGGCGTTCGGCGGCACGGTGAGTGCGAACGCGAACACCGTGGCGCGCCTCGCGAACAGCCTCGTGGTGGGCAACGTCGGTGCCCGACCGACGATGTCGTTGATGGGGTCACCATTGACGTCGCCCATCGTCCAAGGCCTGACGATCGCCGGGAACATCGGTTCGAGCGCCCTGGAACTCGGCCCGGGCGACCCTTCGAATCCGATAAGGGTCTACAACTCAGTAATCTGGAACAACCTGAAGCCTGGCGAATCGACGCCGACGTTTCAGGGCCAGTTCGGCGGTCCCGGCCCTCAGAGCGCGTTCCGTGCTTGCATCGTTCAGATGACGCCGTCATCGTGGGAGGACCCGGCTTTCATTTCCGGGGCCGATCCGCTCTTTGTCGTGACGCCGACCGACCCGCGGGGTGTCGGCGAAGCCGCGTGGGGCAATCCCCGTCTGCGCGTGGGATCGCCGGCGATCGACAGCGGCACCGCCGATCCGCTGCCGCTCGGCATCGGAGCCTTCGATGTCGATGGTCGGCCAAGGGTGCTGCGCGGCGTCGGTGCCTCGAGCGCCGTTGCCGCCCGCGTAGACCGAGGGTGCTTCGAGTTCGGGCAGACCTGCCCGACGTGCCCGGACCCGAGGATGTGGCTCGCGCCGGCGGGAGGCTCCTGGTCGGATCCGGCGAACTGGATCTTCGGAGTTCCCGGCGTGGCGGAAGAGGCCGTCATTCCTGCGCAGTCGCGGTGGCCGGGGGTCACGAACACTGACACGCCTTGGATCACGCTCTCGCAGAATCAGTCGTTGAAGCGACTCACGAGTTCGGATGACCGACAGGGCGTCAACCTGATGGGCAGGACGCTGACGCTGACCGACGTGAGCGACCCGGGGCTGATCGTTGACTCGGAGGTGGGTTCGATTGGCGGCCTCCTGGTTGAGAATGGGCGCGTGGTGTCGAGCGGGGTCTCGATCGCGAGAACGCCCGGCTCGCGAGCGTCGCTCTCGATCTCGGACCCCGGCACGCAACTGAGCGTCAACACGCAGGACTTCGTTGTTGGACAGGCGGGCGAGGGGACGTTCACGATCACCGACGGGGCCACCGCGTTCACCCGTTCGCCCGTGGTGGGTGATCAACCCGGTTCGGTCGGAGTTGCTCGAGTTTCCGGCACAGGCTCCCGCTGGACGACGCCATTCTTCCTCGTAGTCAACAGCGGTTCAGTGATGGTCGACAACGGGGGCGTGATCGCGTCGACCTACGGGACGTTCTTGCTGCAGGACGGGGCGATGATCGGAGAGGGTGTTCACGAGGGTCCGGTCGTGAACTTCGGCACGGTGGCGCCGCGAGCGGTCGCGCCTGACGGCACGCTCGCCGATCGTGCGGGCACGCTCACGCTGAACGGCGACTTTGAGCAACTCGGGCAGGTGACCGAGGATCGGACACTCGCTGGCGCGATGTCGGTGCGGCTGTTTCCATACCGGCAATCGCACGGCGGCGAGCCCCCGATCGGCCCGACCGGCGACCGATTGCAGGTTCAAGGCACGGCTCGAATCGCAGGGACGCTGCTCGTCGAGCAGGCCCCTCCGCCCGACCCGAGCGTGTACCCCTTTCCGCCGCAAGACCTCCCGACAAACCAGCCGTTCGCGGTGGTGTCCGCTGCGAGCGTCGTGGGACGCTTCGACCTGGCGGTTTGTCCCGGCTTGCCCGGACGCTTCATGCGGATCGTCTATCCGAACGCGGGTGAGCGTGCTGGAACGCTCTCGCTCGTCATCAACACGCTACCGAGGGACATCGGATTGCTCTCGTCCGCGTCGACCAGCGTTGCGGGAGTACCGAACGACGCCGCGCTCGCGGACTTCGACGGTGACGGCGACCTGGACCTCGCGTTGTCGGTGCCGTCGGCGTCGAGCGGGCAGGCGGGGAACGTGGTGATCCTTCGGAACGCGGGGAACACGGGGCCGGGCGGGGCGTGGGCGGGGTTCTCGGGTGGACAGGTGACGCTGAACGCCGGAGTTGAGCCGCGCGGGCTCGCCGCCGGCCTGTTCAACGCCGACGCGCTCCCCGACCTCGCCGTCGCGAACTTCGGGTCGAACACCGTGACGGTGCTGATGAACCCGGGGAGTGGCGCGACGCCGACGGCGCAGCACGTCGCGGTGGGCGCGAACCCGGTGGCGATCGTCGCGGGCGTGCTGCGCGACAACTCGGGCGGTGCGGTCGATCTCGCGGTGGCGAACCGGGGGTCGGACAGCGTGTCGGTGCTGTACAACTCGGGCGGCGGCTTCGCGGTGGGCGCCACGCTGGCGGCGGGGGCCTCGCCGTCGGACATCACCGCGGCGAACCTGAACCCCGACGACGACACGCTCGACCTCGCGGTGACGAACCGCGACGACAACACGGTGGCGGTGTACTACCGACCGCCGGGGCAGACGCTGCCGCTGGTCCCGAGCCGCGTGCTGCCGGTCAGCACGCAGCCGGAGCACATCGAGCCGGGCGGCCTCGACAACCCGAAGGACCTGAACGACCTGGCGGTGAGCAACTCCGGGTCGGGCAGCGTGAGCATCCTCTTGAACAACGACCTCTCCGGCGCTGGCGCGGGGTTCCGACCCAAGAGCGACCTGCCGTGCGGCAGTGAACCCGGCTCAATCGCGCTGGGCGACCTCGACAACGACGGCGACCTTGACTTGGCGGTGGTGGTGACGGCGGGCGGGGAGCGCGTGATCCGCGTGTTCCGGAACGACCAGCAGCCGTTGCCCGGCGGCGGATTCCAGGCCGCGTTCGCGCCCGTGAGCGACGAGTACGCCGGTCAGTCGCCGGTGCTCGCGGTAAGCGGGAACGTGGACGGCAACGCGGGCGATGATTTGATCGGCGTCAACGAGTTCGCGCCGCTGGCGCGGGGGGAAGCGGGCGAA
>JAFLCM010000064.1:0-420 GCA_017303565.1 Planctomycetota bacterium | reverse complement strand
GGAGGGCGGCGGGGCGCTGAGCCGAACGTGTCCACGAAGCTGAGCCTCCCGCCGCCGTGCGATGGGGACTTCAACCGCGACGGCGCCGTCGGCACGCCCGACCTGGTGTTCTTCCTCGGGCGATTCGGCGAGACGGTCACGCCGGGGACGGACGCGGGGCGCGCGGACTTCAGCGGCAACGGCGTCGTCGACACGCCGGACCTGGTGGTGTTCCTTGGTCGGTTCGGGCAGGTGTGCCTGTAGGGCGGTGACGCGCGAGGGCGCGAGTCAGCCCACCGCCTGAGCGCGTGCGCCTCACCCCCCCGGGCGCTCGCTCGCGTAGACCGGGAACGGGCCGTTGTGGCCGATCGGGGCCTCTTCGGCGGGGATGGTGACCACCTCGGCGTTCTTGGGCTTGGGGCGGTCGAAGGTCAGGGCGGA
>JAFLCM010000063.1 GCA_017303565.1 Planctomycetota bacterium | reverse complement strand
GGCGTGCGGGGCCGGCGTCGTCGGCGAGCGCGAGTTCACGCGCTGTGTAGCAGCGTGCCCGGAACCGCCCCTCGTGCTCGGCGAGCAGCCGGGCGATCCGCGCGATGTCGACGAGGTCGATCCCGTGGGCGATCAGGGGCATCGTGGGGATGGTAGGGGTTGGAGGGAGAGAAGAAGGCACTGGGCACTGGGCACTGGGCACTGGTCGCTGGGAGTGGGGAGTGAGTGCGGTGCGGTGCGGGAAATGAAAAGGGGCGGCCCGTGGTGGGTCGCCCCTTTGGGGTGTGGAGTTGGGGAGGAAGAGGGGAAGCCCCTCGCTGACGCTCGGGGTTCTATGGCGGCCCGCTCGCTGACGGGGGGTCTGAAGCCGGCCCGCTCGCTGACGCTCGGGGTTCTAGCAGGGTTGGCCGAAGCGGCCGAGGAAGGTGGTGAGGTCCTGGGTGTTGACGATGCCGTCGTTGTTGAAGTCGCCGGTGGAGCCCGGGGTGACGGTCTGGCCGAAGCGTCCGAGGAAGGTGGTGAGGTCGGCGGTGTTGACGACGCCGTCGTTGTTGAAGTCGCCGATGCAGTTGGCGGGGGGCGGGGCGCAGCCGCCGCCCGCAAGGGCGTTGAGGGCGGTATGGTCGGCGGTGTTGATGACGCCGTCGTTGTTCATGTCGACGTAGGCGTTGAAGGTGGCGCTGGCGGTGGTCTGGTTGAAGAGGGAGTTGAGGATGTCGACGTCGGCGCAGGTGACGGCGCCGTCGTGGTTCCCGTCACCCTTGGGGGTGGGGTTGGTGGCGGTGAGTTCGAAGGTGGCGGTGATGTTGGTTCCGGCGGTGACGGTGGAGGGCGCGCCGGTCCACTCGACCCAGACGCTGAGCGAGTCGTCGTTGGGGTCGGTGCTGGAAGCGAGGAAGCCCTGGATGCCGAGGCCGCCGGTGGCGCCGGAGACGGCGATGAGTTTCAGGGCGACCGTGGGGCTGCCGGGGTTCCAGGAAGCGGCGGTGTCCTTGTAGAGGGTGACGGTGTCGCCGACGTTGATGGCGACGGGGGAGGGGAAGAGGTAGGCATTGCGCGGCGCATCGGGGATGCGGAGCGTGCGGGTGTTGGAGCCGTTGGAGACGGCGATGTAGTTGGCGTCGTATTGGCCGCCGGCCTGCGTGGCGAGCATGGAGGAGAGCCAGGCAAGGCGGAAGGCGTCGTTGCCGCGGCCGGTGGGAAGGGTGAAGGACGAGGCGGCCGTGAAGTTGAACATCACGGTGGCCTTCGAGGTTCCGACGACGGGGTCGGGGTAGACGCGGGTGGAGGTGAGGTTGGCGAAGGCGCCGTAGGCGGCGGTGTTCTGGACGCCGAAGGGGAGGGCGCGGCCGGGCTGGGTCTCGGGCTCAACCGCGGCGGTCCAGGTGGCCTGGACGCGGGCCTCGGTCATGGTGGGGACGACGGTGATGGGGTTGCCGTTGAAGCGGACGCCGGGCTGGCCGACGGCGGAGGTGCCGAAGGACGAGGACGAGCCGTCGGTCTTCTGGACCGAGGCGCGGACGTAGCCGTTGGCGACGATGTCGGCGTAGGTGAGGGGGAAGCCGTTGGAGGTGGGGGTTCTGTCGCTGACCTCGACGACCTGGTAGGTGCTGGCGGTGTTGCAGCCGTTGCCGACGCGGTAAGTCTTGGGGCCGGCGGGGTTGACCTGGTCGAGGAAGACGGGGATGGCGGGCTCGGTGATGGTGGCATCGCGGCGCGCGGTGGCGGCGACGTTCTTGTCGTCCCAGATTTCTTCGTTGAAGCTGGTGGCGTTGGAGTTGTACTGCTCGTAGGTGACGTCATCCCAGAAGATGGTGCCGGTGCCGCCGGTGCCGGGGGCGAAGCGGAGCGGGAGGATGCTGAGGCGGTTCGGCGGGAGGTCGTAGGGGACGCCGTTGTTGTTGCGGTTGTAGACGAAGTCCCAGTCGGCGCGGGAGAAGGTGAGGCAGATCTGCTTCCAGGTTCCGTCGGCGTAGCCGGTGGAGTTGTTGATGGTGAGTTCTTCGATGTAGTCGTAGACGGAAAGGTCGGGCCTACGGAACTCGACCTTCAGGCCGCCGTTGGTGTCTTGGAGGCCCTGTCCGACGGGGGAGAGGTACCAGGCGCAGGCCTGCATGGTGCCGCAGTTGAGGTCGTACTTGGGGTCGTAGTAGAGGCCGAGGGAACTGGCGAAGAGGTCGGTGTCGAAACCGGCGAAGTCGAAGCCCGAGGGGAGCTCCATGGCGGCGATGCCGGTGCGCGGGGTGACCTCGGGGAGCAGGCCGTCGCCGACGTAGCGGCGGATGGCGGTGTTGAAGGATCGCCATCGTGCGGGGAGTGCCTGGTTGGAGGCTCGGGGCTCCTCGAAGGAGCGGTTGAAGATGCAGTTGGGCGGTGTGGCGCCGCCGCCGACTTCGGTGCAGGTGATCTGCGCGAGGGTCGAGGGCGTGAGCGCCATGCCGGCGAGCGCGGCCAGCGTGAAGGCGGGGGTCTTCATCGGTCTCGTCTCCAGGGGAGCGCCGGGTTGTGCGCCGGCGGTGAAAATGTATCGACGTAACCGCTTACATCGTTCCGCAGGTTCGGGTGGCGGTCAAACATTTTTCCGGCATTTTGGGACGCTGCAAGGTGTTTTCGTGGGCCAAGTTGAGTGCGGGGGCGCGGGCGGGACGGGTGCGGTTGAGTAAAACGATTTACCGTGACCGCCGGTCGTGACGTGTGTCCTGCGTGAAGCGGGTTCACTCGCGGGAGCCGCCGGCAGTGAGGCCGCGCGTGAAGACGCGCTCGGCGAGGAGGAACAACAGCAGCACCGGTGCGACGACCATGGTGCTGGCGGCCATGAGCAGGTTCCACGGGGTGAAGCCGGCCTGGCTCTGGAAGAGTTGCAGGCCGAGGGCGAGGGTGAACTGGTCGCGGTGGGCGACGAAGAGAAGGGGGCCGACGAAGTCGTTCCAGGTGTAGGTGAACTGGAGGAGGGCGACGACGGCGAGGGCGGGGCGGCTGAGGGGGAAGATGACTTTCCAGAAGATGCCCCAGTGCCCGCAGCCGTCGATGGTGGCGGCCTCGTCGAGTTCTCTTGGGATGGTCATGTAGAACTGGCGGAGCAGGAAGACGTTGAAGGCGTTGGCGAAGAAGGCGGGGACCCAGAGGGGCTTGAGCGAGCCGATCCAGCCGAGTTCCGCGAAGATGAGGTACTGCGGGAGCATGAGGACCGGGAAGGGGATCATCAGCGTGGCGAGCAGGATGAAGAAGAGGGGCTTGCGTCCGCGCCAGTCCATGCGGGCGAAGCCGTAGGCGGTGACGGCGCTGGAGAGGGTCATGCCGATGACGGAGAGGGTGGCGACGATGAGCGAGTTGCGGAAGTAGAGGGGGAAGTCGATGGCGGGGTCGTTCCAGACGGCGCTGTAGTTCTCGGCGGCGAAGGCGGGGGTTTTCGAGGCGGGGACGGGGAGGAGCGTCGGGGGCGTGACCATGGCCTGGTCGACGGGCTTGACGCTGGTGGCGAGCATCCAGAGCAGCGGCGCGGCGAAGAAGAAGGCGATGGAGGCGAGGACCGCGTGCAGCAGGATGCGGCGGGATCTGGCGCGCGAGATGACGGGGGCGCGGGTCACGCGGAGCGGTCCAGCACGAGGTTGCGGCTGATCGCGAAGGTGAGCGCGGTGAGGGCCATGATGATGAGGAACTGGACCCAGGCGAGCGCGCCGGCGTAGCCGAGTTTCTGGTAGATGAAGCCGGCCTGGTAGAGGTACATGCTGTAGAAGAGGGTGGAGCGGTCGGGGCCGCCCTCGGTCATGATGTAGGGGACGGCAAAGACCTGCCAGGTGTTGATGAGGCCGGTGACGACGTTGAAGAGGACGACGGGAGAGACGCCGGGGAGGGTGACGGTGATGAAGCGGCGGACCGGGCCCGCGCCGTCGATGGAGGCGGCCTCGTAGAGGCTCTTGGGGACGTCCTGCATGGCGGCGAGGTAGATGACGACGGACTGGCCGATGTTCCAGATGCTGACCACGACGAGGGCGGCCATGGCCCAGCCGGAGGTGCTGAGCCAAGCTGGGCCGGCGAGGAGGTCGCGGAGGCCCTCGGGCAGCGCGGAGGCGACGGCGGCGGGGAGCAGCCCCCCCACCATTCTCAGGCCCTGGTTGACGAGGCCGAGTTCGCCGTTGAACAGCCAGTACCAGATCATCGCGCACGCCACGGTGGGGACGATGGCGGGGACGAAGACGGCGGCGCGGTAGAAGCCGACGCCCTTGAGCGGGTTGTTGAGGAGCGCGGCGACGGCGAGGGCGGCGACGGTCTGCAAGGGGATCGAGAGGGCGGCGTAGATGAGCGTGTTCTTCAGGACCAGGGCGAAGACGGGGTCGGTGAGCAGGGCCTTGAAGTTGTCGAGGCCGGTCCAGAGGGGGCGTTCGAGGATGGGGTAGTCGGTGAAGGAGAAGTAGAGGGTCATCGCCACCGGGAGCAGGGTGAAGGCGAGGCAGCCGATGAGCCAGGGGCTGACCCAGGCGAGGCCGGTGAGGGTGGCGCGGGTGTGCTTCACGCGGTGGCCTCAACGGAGCGTGCGGCGCGGGCGGCGGCGGCGCGGTCGAGTTGGCGCTGGGCGGCCTTGGCGACGGTGGCGAGCATTTCGGGGGCGTCGGCGTCGAGGCGCCAGAGGCGCTGCATGCCGGCGTTGAACTCCGCGGCGTACTCCTGCCAGGTGCGGGTGCGGGGGAAGACGAAGGCGCGCGGGCTGTTGGCGATCTTGGAGTGGACGGCGACGAACCTGTTGACGTGGCCGCGTTCGAAGGACTCGCTCTGGGTCACGAGGGGCGAGTTCTTGCCGTGGGCGGCGCTGAGCAGTTCGATGTTCTCTGGGCGCTGGGTGAAGGCGATGAACTCCATGGAGGCCTCGGGGTCGCGCGCGCCTTTGGGGATGGTGAGCACGTCGCAGTCGAGCAGGCCGACGGGGCGGGATTCGTCGTAGACGGAGTCATCGACCGGGAAGGGGGCGACGGCGTAGTCGAGGTCGGGCTGGTACTGGGCGATGACGTTGGCGAGCCAGGGGCCCTGGTTGACCATCGCGATCTTGCCCTTGAGGAAGGGGTTCTCGCTGGTGCCGTAGAAGCCGAAGCCGGTCTGGAATCGGACGAGGCGTTCGACGCCGTAGCGCTCGGGGTAGGAGCGTGCCCACCGGTAGGCGCGGACGTTGCCGGGGGAGTCGGGTGTGGCCTTGTCGGCGGCGTGGTCGTAGATGTGGTCGCCGAAATACGCGCCCCAGTGCCAGGTCCACCAGTTGGGCTCCATGTGGAGGAAGCCGGCGCGGGCGATGGGGCTTTGGCCGTCGTCCTTGCGGGTGGGGCCGGAGGGGGACTCGAAGCGCATGAGGGCTTCGTTGGCGGCGTCGAGTTCGTTGATGGTGCGCGGGGGCTTGTCGGGGTCGAGGCCGGCGTCGCGGAAGAGGGCGCGGTTGTAGAAGAGGGCGAGCGCGCCGCAGGTGTTGACGACGGCGTAGAGACGCGGCGAGTTGCCGCTCGCGGGCCCGGGGGGCGCGTGGGTGAGCATGTCCCAGACGCGGGGGGCGTAGGCGTCGCGGCGGATGGCGTGCTTGTTGGCGAGGTCGTCGAGGGGGAGGATGGCACCGCTCTCGGCGTAGGCGGGGACGGAGAAGTTGCCGAGGCCGAGGATGTCGGGCGGGCTGGCGCCGGCGATGGCGATCAGGGCCTTCTGGTCGATGGCGCTGGTGGAGAAGTAGCGGACGAAGACGCGAGGCTGGGAGGCGTTGAAGCGGTCGACGACGGTGCGCATCGCCGCGGCCTCGTTCTGCGTCCACTTTTCCCAGTAGTCGAGGACGAGGCGTCCGTCGGCGCGTTCGCGGCGGGGGCGGGGGCCGAAGGCCATGTAGCCGACGGCTGCGGCGGCGACGGCGCCGAGGGCGGCGCGGCGCGTCATCTCGGCGCGGGGCACCGGCTATTTCCCTCCGGACGCGGCGGCGCGCTCCTCGTTGATGCGCTTGATGGTCTCTTCCCAGCTGTTGTCGGTGGGGAAACCGCTGGGCTTGCCGGTTTTGGGGGTGGTGAGACCGACCTTTGGATCGAGCGGGCCCTTGGCGGACTGCTGGATGAGGGCGAGCTCCATGCGGCCGCGGTTGACGGTCCACTCGTCGCCGGTGTCGCGATCGCGGACGGTGACCATCTGGCCGAGGCGCTCGACGCTGCGGGGATCGGCGGTGTTGACGAAACGGAGGAAGGCGAAGACGCCGGCGACGAGCAGGACGACCACGACGGTGTAGCCGATCCATGGACGCTCGTTCATGGTTTCTCGGAGGCCCATGCTTTTTCCTCAGCCCCGGGCGGGTTTGGTCGCATCAGGGCGTGGCGGGGTAGTGATTGCCCCAGCTCCAGGGGTCGGCGAAGGAGCCGAAGCGGTCGGGGCTGTAGAGCTCGACGCTGGAGAAGGTCATGACGCGGAGG
Source organism: Planctomycetota bacterium (assembly GCA_017303565.1). GTDB lineage: Bacteria > Planctomycetota > Phycisphaerae > Phycisphaerales > UBA1924 > JAFLCM01. Next base: position 2,840 of record JAFLCM010000063.1, on the reverse strand, counting down.
TCGCCCATGAGGCCGTTGACGCGTCCGGTCTGGTTGGCGCGGGCGTTGGGCCCGGTGTTCTGCATGCCGCGGCCGAAGTGACGGGGGATCCAGTCGACGGCGTCCATGAACAGGAGGGCCTCGCTGTAGTGGCGGATCCACTTGAGTTTCTGGCCGGACATGCCGTAGTGGCGGCGCAGGCCGGCGAGTGCGTTGTTCTCGCCGATGCGTGAGTCGTTGACCCAGTACTCGTTGATGAGGTCGATCTGCTTCTCGATGCGGCCGTCGTTGTTGACGTCCTTGACGCAGACGGTGGCGCTCTCGTCGAGGAGTTCGATGTTGTAGGGGTCGAGGACGCTGGTGATGCCCGAGGCGGACGGGCAGAGGAAGGCCTCGCGGTTGCCCTCCATGTACTGGTCGAGCAGTTCGATGGCGCGGTAGCGGGCGTAGATCTGGTTGCCGGTGGGGAGGGTGATGCGGGTGGGGAGGAAGGCGGCGTCGTCGCCCTGGTCGTTCAGGTACATCGTGGTGGCGATGCCCATCTGGCGCAGGTTGGACTGGCAGGTGATGTTCTGGCCGGTCTGGCGGGCCTTGCCCAGGGCCGGGAGCAGGAGGCTCATCAGCAGCGCGATGACGGCGACGACGACGAGGAGTTCGACGAGGGTGAAGCCGCGGCGCGGGGCGCGCTGCTGGGCGTTCTTGGTTGCGGTGGGCATGGTCACCTGCTCCTTTCGCGCGCGGGCTGGGCCGCGCTGTGCGGGCGGGTCGTCACGGCGCCCCAGCCCACGGTCACCAGATTTTCCCCGGATGGGTCGAGGTCGTCCTCTCGGATGACGTTGCCCATGATCGGGCGTCCGTTGATGCTCAGGCGAGTATCCGCGGTGGGGCTGAACTCGGATGCGTCGAACTTGAGGCGGATGGCGCGGCCGCGCCAGGTGCGTTGCACGTCGACTTTCCCCAGTTCGGGGAAGGGGCAGGGGTCGATGGTGAGGGCGTCCCACGAGGGGCGTACTCCCAGGACCCATTCGAGGCAGACGCGGTTGAGCCAGGCGGCGGAGCCGGTGTACCAGGTCCAGCCGGCCTTGCCGGGGGTGTCGCTGAGGGGGCCGTCGACGTTGCCGGGCATGACGTACGGCTCGGCGCGGTAGCGGTCGGCGTCGGTGGCGCGGAGTGGCGGGCTGACGGCGTGCCAGATCTTGGAGACGCTGGCGGCGTCCTTGCGCTTGCAGGCGGCGGCCAGGGCCCAGGTGGCGGCGTGCATGTAGACGCCGCCGTTCTCGCGCGAGCCGGGGGAGTAGCGGGTGATGTAGCCGACGTCGGCGTCGGGGGTGGTGTAGGCGGGGTGGATGAGCAAGGGGCCCATCTCGGCGAGGAGGTGGGCGCGGACGGCGTCCCAGGATTTCCTGAGGCGGTCCTCTGGGCCGGCGTTCGTGAGGATGGCCCAGGTCTGGCAGTTGAGGAAGATCTGGGCGGGGCCGGGGGCGCAGGCCTTGCTGCCGAGCCAGCGGCCCGAGTCCATGGTGGCGCCGCGGTACCACTCGCCGTCCCAAGCGTGGGTGTTGATGGCGTCGATGAGTTTTTCGCGGCGGGCGCGGAAGTCCTGGGCGGAGCGGCGGTCCTCGACCTGGTCGAAGAGGTGGGCGAAGTCTTCGAGGAGCTGAGCGATGAAGAGCGCGAGCCAGACGGTCTCGCCCTTCTCTTCGACGCCCATGGCGGAGAGGCCGTCGTTCCAGTCGCAGGATCCGATGTGGGGCAGGCCGCGCTCGGAGAAGCGGGCGAAGGAGCGTGCGAAGGCGCGGCGGCAGTGGTCGAGGATGGTGGCCTTGGCGTTGGGCTCATCGACGAAGGGGGCGGTGTCTTCGAGGACGGAGAGGTCGCCGGTCTCGCGGATGTAGTTGGCGGTGACGAAGGGGAGCCAGAGGTAGTCGTCGGAGCACTGGGTGCGGAGGCCGAACTCGGCGAGCGGGTGCCACCAGTGGTAGACGCTGCCGTTGGCGAACTGGTGGGCGGCGTGGAGGTTGATCTGCTTGCGGGTGGAGGCGGGGTCGAGGGGGAGCCAGACCTGCGAGTCCTGGAGTTGGTCGCGGAAGCCGAAGGCGCCGGACTGCTGGTAGTAGCCCGTGCGGGCCCAGAGGCGCCCGCAGATGGCCTGATACGGCAGCCAGAAGGCGTTCATGAGGTCGAAGCTGGGTTCGTCGGACTCGACGCGGGTGGGCGCGAGGCGGGATTCCCAGGCTTTCTTCGACTTGGTGGGGACGTCCCAGGCGGCGGCGGGGTCGGCGTACTTGTCGAGCAGGGAGACGAGTTCGTTCTCGGTGTCGGCGATGGCGGTGACGTAGTGGAGGCGGACGCGGTCGCCGGCGCGGAGGGTGAAGTCTCCGCCGAGGGCGCAGGCGGCGTCGTGGAAGCGGCCGAACGAGTCGCGGGGCGGCTCGGAGAGGGTCATGGCCTCTGGGTTGTGCTGGTCGGCGTAGCGGCCGAGGAAGCGCTCCTTGCCGGCGGTGGCGAGGGGCCGGTCGAAGGTGATGCCGGCGCAGAGGTGACCGGAGACGTAGGGCCAGGGGCGGTTCCAGTGCTCCTTCTCGTTGCGGGCGGGGATGTCCCACATGTTCTTCGAGGCGATGACGGCGTGGCGGCGCTCGTCGTAGCGGGTGGTGATGAAGAGGCGGTGGAACTCGCGCTTGGCGTCGGGGGCGGCGCCGAGGCACCACTCGAACCAGGAGGCGATGCGGAGGCGGCGCGGCTTCGCCGAGGTGTTGGTGAGTTCGACGGTCCAGGTCTCGGCGTTGTCGCTCGGTGCGACCGAGAGGGTCCAGGCGGCGCGGACGCCCTTGTACTCGGTGGTGAAGGTGGTGGCGCCG
>JAFLCM010000062.1 GCA_017303565.1 Planctomycetota bacterium | reverse complement strand
GTCGACGAGCACCGAGCGGCGCACGAAGGGGATCAGGCGGTTCCAGGCGTCGGCGAAGGCGGGGTCGTCGCGGAGCCGCTCGACCACCGGGTTCTTCGACGAGTCGGCCAGCCGGACCAGACCCTTCTCGCCGTACCACGAGGCCTTGTAGACGTCGTGCAGCGTGACGAATCGGAGCAGGTCCTCGTCGAGTTTGAGGTTGGCATTCTTGAGTTCCTCGACCAGTTCGCGGGCCTTGCTCTTGAAGCCGCCCTCGGGCTCGGCGTCGCCCGGGCGGAGTTTGGCCTTCTGCTCGGCGACCTCGCGGTCGTACAGGTCCTCGAGGCGCGACGGGGCCTCGGTCACGGGCTTGAGCCACTCGACCATCGCCTCGCGCGAGGCGCGGGTGTCCTCGGGCAGCGACGGCGGCACCCCCAGCACGAACGTCCACTCCTCGGCCATGCGCCGCTTGTAGAAGCGGTTGGCGTCGTCGGAGAACGACTGGATCTTGTGGTTGAAGATCCACGCCAGTTCCTTGTGCAGCAGCACGTCGTTGGGGTTGCGGGGGATCGCCTCTTTCCGCAGCAGGTCGATGCCCGCCTTCACCCACGTCCACCGCTCGCTCGCGGTGCTGGTGGCGACCGAGATGTTGTACGACATGTTCCACGCGTGGAAGGCCCACACGCGCGGGAAGCGCGGCTGGAGGCGCGTGATCGCCTGGCTGAGTTCGATCGCCTCGTAGAACTTGCCGTCTTCCTTGAGTTTCGTCGCCCGCAGCCACAGGAAGTTGACGAACAGCCCGCGGAACGCGCCCATGGCGATGCCCAGCGCGACCTCCGGTGGGTCGCCCTCCTGGGCCTGATCGGTGTAGACGAGCTGCGCCCGGCCCGCCTCGGCGGTCAGGGCCACGCTCAACGGCCCGCATGCCAGCAGCGCCGCCAGCGCCAGGACCACGCACGTCGCCTGGATGATCCATCCGCGCTGCTGCACGTCAGTTCCCCGAGTAGATGGCGAGTTCACGGCGGCGGAACGCCGCCCACCCCAGCGTGAGCGCCCCGAGCGTCCACGCACCGATCAGCCCCGCGGCCTGGATCATCGTCGGCCAGCCCAGCAGCCGCCCCTCCACCAGGCTGGTGCCGGGCTTCAGGTCCGCGTACCGCTCGAACGCCGCCGACACCGGCACCGCGATCGCCCTGACCACCACGGCGACATAGTTGGTCGTCTTGGTCGACTCGTCGTAACTGACGAACACCTCGAGCGACTCCTTCAGGAACCCCGCGCTCTCGGCGGCGAACAGCACCGTGACCGCCACGAGGCACGCGACCGGGAAGTTCAGGAATGTCGCCGCCGCGATCGCCACCGCGGCGATGAAACCCAGCTTGATCCAGATCGTCGTCATGACGCGGAAGAAGTTGGCCTCGTACCCGCCGACGCGGTAGAGCACCTCCAGCCCGTCGGGCGGGAAGGACATGGTCAGCCCGTTGTCGGGGTGGCTGTGGACCTCGAGGACCAGCTTGCCCTCGTCGTCGATCACCTCGGGCTCGATCGACATGCTGTTCATCACCTTCAGCGCCGAGGTGACCTCGCGCGGGTAGCCGCTGATGACGAACATGACCTTGTAGATCGCGGAGGGGTTGTTCGAGCCGGCGTTGATCTTGTAGCGGAGCGTGAGTTCCCCGCGGTTGACGGCCTTCTTCACCTCTCCGAGGCCGGAGAACACGAAGATCTGCCGCCCGCCGGGGGCAATCGATCGCGCCTGGTCGAAGACCTGCGTCAGCAGTTCCTTCTCCTGGGCCTTGCGCATCGACCGGGTCTCGCGCATCCCCGGGTTGTCGGCGAGCACCTGGGCCACCCGCTCATCCAGTTCCTTCTTGATCGCCTCCTCGTCGAGGATCGGCGGGTCGGGGCGGACCCCCACGCGGGCCGAGAGCACCTGGTTCTCAAGGATCCGCCGGTCCTCGCTCATGAACTCCGCCGCGACCTGGCGGGCCATGATCTCGCGGCGCTCGGGGGTGTCCTTGAACGCGGGGATCCGCTGCTTCACCTCGTTCATCCGGATGTCCACCACCTGGCGGACGTTCGGGTCGTCGGGGTGGGAGCGGCGCCCGTCCTCGCGCACCAGGTATGCGGTCTCGCCGCGAGCCCTTTGGTGGCTCAGGTACTCGGTGAACAGGAACACGCCGGTGCTCGAAACCGCGAGCAGGACGGCGTTCAGGCTCATCACGCCCACCCACTTGCCCAGCACGTACTGCCAGTGCGGGACGGGCTTGGTCATGGTCTGCCAGATCACCCGGTCGCGCTGCTCGAACGCGACCGTCGCCGCCGACAGGAAAAGCGTCAGCAGCGCCAGGACCGTGTACGACAGCCCCACCCCGTACGACAGCCACTGCTGCACCCGGTACCGCAGCGGCTGGTCCTCGGTCAGCATCCCCGGCACCAGCGCCATCATCAGGATGAGCATGACGATGAACACCAGGCTCACCTTCATGCGCACGGCCTCGATCAGCACGTTCTTCGCCACCGCGAACAGCGGGATCGGCGCGCCCAGCGCCAGCCGCAGCGCCTGCATCAGGACGAGGAACGCCAGCGTGAGCGGCACCGCCCCGAGCAGCACCTGCCCCAGCCGCGCGGTCGGGGGCCACGCCGCCAACGGCCACGCCACCCCCCAGCCGACGAGCAGGATCGCGAGGTAACTCAGCCCCAGTCCCAGCCAGATGACCAGGAGCCCGCCGGCGACGAAGCCGAACGAGACGGCAGCAACAACCGCCGTGCCCTCGGGCGTGCGCATCGTGGCGACCGCCGTCTCCGCCCCGACCTTCACCAGCGTCATCGGCCCTGCGTCAACGAACCGTGCGAACGGGCCGGGCGTCACACCCGCCTGATCTGTCCCCGACTGCGAAGCCACCACGGGCTGGCCCGCCGCCGCGTCGGGGCGGTTGGCCGTCACCCACAGCCAGCCCATGGCGAGCAGCCACACGCTCACCAGCACCGCCGAGGCGATCCACTTGAAGCGTCGCCCCTGCTGCAGCACGTTGAGACGGGCGAAGAGGTTCATCGGCCCCGGTTCTCCGTCGCGCCGTCACTCTTTGGCTTGTCGGGACCGGCCCCGTCGAGCAGCGATCCGATCACGGACTGGTCGGGTTCTACCGCCCCGGTGTTCTCGGGCGCGGGGGCCGCGGGCTTCGTCGCGGCGCTGAGGCTGCTCAACAGCGACTGATCAGGGCCCGCGGGCTTCATCGCCTCCCGCGGGCGGTCAGCGGGCATCGCCGGCTGCTGGTTGGCCTCGACGAGGTTCTCGATGAGCGCCGCCCCGCCGGCCTCGCCTTCGAGGAACGACGCCGTCCGCCCGCCGTGTTGCGCACCGCTGGTGGCGACGCGGTCGCTCTGGGCCTTCTCGACCAGCCCGATGAACAGGTCCTCGAGGCGCTGCCGCGGGCGGGAAACGCGGGCATGCGAACGGGCGTGACGTTCCAAGACGCCGTTGATCTCCCCGATCGTCTGCGGGTCGAGGGCGTCGGTCTCCAGAACGACCTTCTCCCGGGACTCGAGCAGCGAGTCGCAGGTGCCCTCGGCGCGGATCTTCCCGCCGTAGAGGATCACGAGGCGGTCGACGCAGTCCTCGACGTCCGAGAGCAGGTGGCTGGAGAGGATGATGGTCTTGCCACGACGCCCGAGCATGTCGATGAGGTCCTTGACCTGGCGGTTGCCGATGGGGTCGAGGCCGGTGGTCGGCTCGTCGAGGATCAGGAGTTCCGGGTCGTTGATGAGCGCCTGCGCAATGCCGATGCGGCGCTGCATGCCCTTGGAATACTCGCGCACCTGGCGGTGCTGCACGTTGCTCAGACCCACCATGTCGAGCAGCTCGTCGATGCGGCGCCGCCGCACCGCGCCGTCGAGCTGGAAGAGTTTGGCGTAGTAGTCGAGCGTCTCCCGCGCGTTCAGGAACGGGTAGAGGTACGACTCCTCGGGCAGGTAGCCGATGCGTTTCTTGATCGAGACGTCCTGCGGCGACTTCCCGAACACCGCCAGTCGCCCGCTCGTCTTGCGGAGCAGGCCCAGGATCATCTTGATGGTGGTGGACTTGCCCGAGCCGTTGGGCCCGAGCAGGCCGAAGACCTCGCCGCGCCGGACCTCGAAGTTGATCCCGTCAACCGCCCGGGCGCGGTCGCGCAGCCAGAAATCCTTGAAGAGTTTCGTCAGGCCCTGCGACAGAACAATCGGCGCTTCGCTCATGACCGGCTCATCGGTGCTGCGGACGGTGGGGGGATGGAGTGGACGGTGGGGGTTGAGTGGACGTTGGGGGGGTTGAGTCACAACGGAGTCGGACCGGCGTGGCCGACCGAACGACGCTCACGGCCCGGCGCTCTCGCCGGGCAGCGTGCCCGCCGAGTAGCCGCGGCGCTTCTCCTCGCTCTCCATGATGGCGCGGCGCTGGGCGGCGGCCCGCTGCTCCCTGGCGATGTCCGGGTCCTCGCTCAGGCGCAGCACGTACTTTCCCGCGCTGTCGGGAACGAACTGCGTCTGCACCTGGTCGAGCGCCAGGAAGGCCTTCATCGCGTCCGCCCACTCGCGGGTGATGAACACGCGGGGATTGGCCACGTACTGCTCGCGCTTGGCGCGGAACACCTCGGCGTCGGCCTTGGCGCTCTGCACCACCGACGAGCGGTAACTCTCGGCCTCCGAAACGACCTGCGACGCGGCCCCCGCGACCTTCACCCGCGTGAACTCGCGCCCGCCGACCGTGACCTTCTGCTCCGCCAGCCCGGGGGTCAGCAGCGCGTCGATCTCGGCGAGCACCTTCTCCGCCGACGCCTCGTCCTTCGCGTCCAGCGCCCGCCCGTACTCCTCGATCAGCGCCAGCAGCGGCGCGTACGCCGCCCCGGCGACACGGTTGAGCACCGCCGAGCGGCGCTCCTCCGCCTTCTCGCGGTCGGTCGCGGCCTTGCTCTCGGCGGTCTGCACCGCCTGGTACGCGGGGCGCGTCCGCAGCGGGGGGGTCTCGTCGCGCATCAGGACCGCGTCGATCCGCAGCCCCGTGCCCAGTTCGTCGAGCGCCGCTTGCGCCGTGCGCCGGATGCGGTCCTCGATCTCCGAGCCGATCGTGCCGACGGTGCTCGAGCCGCCCCCGGTGTTGCGCTTCAGCACCTCATCCAGCGGGATCTCGGCGATCGTTCGCACCGCGGCCCGCTCGACCACCGCGCGCACCAGCCGCTCCTCCTGCCCGTCCGCCAGGCTCTGCACCAGGTCGGCGGGCGTCTCGCGGTGGTAGGTCACGCCGAACCGCGCGTGCGCCAGGTTGCCGTCACCCGTGATCAGGGAGCCGTCCTTGCCGGGACGCAGCGCGTCGCCCATGCCCAGCTGCTCAATCGTCAGGTTCCGCTGGTTCGCGTCCAGGAACGGGAAGAACGACTCATCGACGTTCACCTGCACCTGCGCCGTCGAGACCTTGCGGATCTCGCCCAAGGGGTACGGCAGGCTGAAGTGCATCCCCGGCTGCAGGTCGGCGTCGGCGAGGCGCCCCAGCGCCACCTTCACGCCCCGCTCGGCCTGCTCCACCCGGCGCACCCCGCTGAACGCGAACAGCACCAGCAGGATCAGCATCAGCCCCTGCAAGAGGCGGTAGGTGATCCGCAGCGCGTCCGCCAGAGAGCGGTTGGCGAGTTCCATCGACGCCGCGCGGCTCTGACGCACCTCGTCGGACCGCAGCGTGAGCGATGCCGCCCGGCGCGGCGCTTCCACCGGCATCGCGCTCAGCACCGGATCGTGATCGTGGCCCGAATGATCGCTCACTTGGCCCCTCCCTGGGTCGCGGCCCCGGAAGCCCCCGTGCCCGGAGCCGACCCGTTGCCCGGAGCCGACCCCGCCGGGCGCTCCATCAAGCCGCGGAGGTAGTCCGGGTTCAAGACGTCAACCCCAAACATCGACGTCGGCATGACGACCATCGTCTTCTTGCCGAAGCCCTCGCGCAGCAGGTCCACCTTTTTCAGGAACTCGGCCAGTTCCGGGTCCTCACGCTGCACTCCCAGCCACTTCGCCGCCTCCAGGTCGCCCTGGTTGCGGATCTGCGCCGCCTTCAGGTTCGCGAACGCCTCGATCTTCTTGGCGTCGGCCTCGGCGGCGGACTTGATCTGCTCCGCCGCGGCCTTGCCCTCTTCCTCGGCGCGGCTGGCGCGGGTCTGCATGGTCTGCGTCATGCGTTCGAACACCTGCGCCGTGGTGCTCTCGGGCAGGACGACCTTGTTGATCCCGACCATCACCACGTCGATGCCGTAGGCGTCGAGCGTCTCGCCCGCCGGGGAGGCGGTGGTGGACGCCGCGGTCCCGGTCGCCGCGCCCCGCTTGAGGCGGGCCATGATGTCGCCCTCGAGCGCGGGCAGCCGCGAGTCGCCCAGCTTCGGCGTGAACAGCTCGTTCAGTCGGTACTTGCTCACCTCGCTCATCGCCGACCGCAACAGGTCGTTCAGCACCTTCTCGGCGCTCTTGTAGTGGTCCTGGGCGGCGGAGCCGGACCGGTTGAACCGCTTGTTGAACGTCAACGGGTCGGTCACGCGCCAGGTCAGGAACGACTCCACCACGATCTGGCGGTCGTCGGCGGTCTGTTGCGTCTCGCTCTTGGAGCCGAGGAACCGCGCCCGTGTGTCGTACAGCGTCACGCTCTGGATCGGCGCGGGCCACTTGAACTTCAGCCCGGGGTCGCGCACCACGCTCGCGTCGGTCACCTTGCCGAAGGTGGTGACCACCGCGGCGTCGGTGAAGCGGACGGTGTACGTCATCATGTACACCAGGAACCCGAGGGCGATCACGCCGGCCAGCAGGATGGGGAAGAGTTTGCGCATGGCTTACTTGTTGTTCTCGTCGCTGGTGCTCGTGGTGGGCTTGAAGCCGGAAACGTCGGGCTGGATGTCCTCGAAGTTGCCCTGGATCTCGATGCCGTTGAACGGTGTGACGTAGACCTTCGCGCCGCGGAGGGCCTCGCGCAGCGCGTCGAGGAACAGCCCCGACCGGTACGCGTCGGGCGCCGCCCGGTACGACGCGAGCTGCCCGGCGATCCGCACCGCCTTGGCCCGCTCCCCGATCGACCGCTCCCAGCGCTCCGCCTTGGCGTTGGCCAGTCTCGAGGCAGCGGTCCCGCCCGCCTGCTCGATCAGCGCCATCACCTCGGCTTCCTTCTGATCGGCTTCCTGAGCCTTGGCATCCCCGGCGTTCCGCAAGGCCCGCAGTTCATCGAGGGCTCGGCCAATCTCGCGGGCCCGGTCCACGTCGCCCGCCACCCGCGCCAGCGTGCCGATCTCCTCGCGCCTTGCCCGCTCGATCTCCGCCTGACGGTTCTGATCAGCGGAGACCACGCGCTCGAACGCCGGGGCCACGTCCTGCTTGGGGTGAACGCCCGAAACGCCCACGAACGACACCTTCACGCCCGCGCTCATCGCGTCGAACGCGCCCTGGATGCCGGTCTTCAGGTCGTCCGCGATCGCCGCCCGCCGGTCGCCCAGCAGATGGTCCACCCGGTACGTCCCAAGGTGCTTGATCACCACGCTCGAAGCCACGCCGGTCAACAGGTCGCGCCGCGTCTTCTCGGTGTCGGTGCCCGCGGCGTCCTGCGCCAGCAGGCGGTACGCCTTCAGGTCGATGATCGTGTAGTGGATGGGCACCTCCACCGCGAGCAGCGCCAGGTCGCGGGCCGTCTCCGTCCCGCCCCAGGGCTGGACCACCATCATCACTTCTTCACCGGAGTGCTGGTTGGTCCAGAGGATCGGCTCGTCCTTTTCCGGTCGGGTCGTGCCCACGATCAGCTCGTTCTTCGACGCAGCCGGATAGACCAGCACCTCGTCGAAGGGCCACGGCTTCTTGAAGACCAGCCCGGGAGCGACCTCGCCCGCGAACTCCCCGTTCCGGAGCACAAGCCCGCGCTGATCGGGACGCACCACCACGAACGCCGTCAACATCCACAGCGTCAGCACCACCAGCGCCACCAACGGGACCACCGACCGCGACAGCAGCCGGTAGAACCACGTCGAGGACACGTTGAAGCCGAACTGGTAGTTCACCGCGTCCGACAGCGACGCCGCCAGCCGGTCCGGCGCCGCCGCGAACGCCAGCACCCGCGAATCGAACGCCGGGCGCAGGTACTCCCCCGCGCGGCGCGGGCGGTACAGGTTCAGCACGAAGTGCAGCAGCATCTCCGCGCCCAGCGCCAGCATCAGCACGTTCATCGCCAGCGGCATGTACCGCAGGCCCCAGTCGGCCTTCAGCGCCACGAACACGAAGTGAGCCGCCACCAGCGCCACGCCCGCCAAGGAGCACAGCACCGCCGCCGCCGCGCCGGCGTGCAGCAGCGACCACACCTTCTGCTTGGCCATTCCCGCGACGAACCGCGCGAAGATGAACCCCAGCACCGCCACGCCCACCCCGATCGCGATCGCCCAGCCCGAGGAGGGGGCCCCCGTCATCTCCGCGGCCTCGCCGAACGTCCGGCTCTTGTTCCACGTCCACAGGCCCAGCGCGATGTACGCCCCGCCGACCACCACCCCCATCACCGGCAGGAACCACTTGTGCATCCACGCCAGGCGATTCGCCTGCACGGTCTGATCCTGCGCGATCCCCTCGAACGCCGACGCCTGAGCCGATTCCGACGCCCGGAACGCCTCGGCCTCCAGCGCCTCCAGCCGCTCCTGCTTGTGCTGCTGGAACACAAGCCCGAGGCTGAACCAGATCGGCAGGCCCAGGTACATCGCGTACGCGGCCTGCGTCGCCCCGGGGTCCTGGCCGAAAATCCCGTACAGCAGCACCACCGTCGCCAGCACCCCTTGGATGCACAGCCCCAGCACGCTGACGGTCGTCGCTCGTTGGTAAGACAGGTGGTCGGCGGTCATGGTCGCTCAGGTTCGGACACGGGGTCGATCGACTCGCGGACAGACGCGGCACGCGCCGGAAACGGGGAGCGGGCACGCCCCCGGGCTCAGACGGAACGGTCGTTCGGGGCGGGTCAGGCACCAACGACCCCGCACCGAAGGCCCCACTTCGCCTGTGCTCGTGCCGCCGTCGGCCCGTGGGGAGGCAATCGTACCCGAAGTTCCAGCCCCAGACCGGTCGGGCGCTCGCCCGCGTCCCGGGGGTTTCCCCACGGGACGGTTCCCGCTGCGCGAGGCGGTCGGAGACAGGTTGACGGCGGACTCTCCTCGTGCGGGCCCCGCCCCCGGCGTTTCCGCCGGCGCGCAAGACCCCACCCGAACATCCATCCGGGCGGAATCGTTGTACGACGAATTCCCGATCCGGTTCGACCAAACCGCCCCGATGCCCGTACCTTACCCGGCGCACGGGACGCTCCGGCCCCTCGGCCGGGGCGCGACACCCCTCTCAGCCCTTCCCGTC
>JAFLCM010000061.1 GCA_017303565.1 Planctomycetota bacterium | reverse complement strand
GCTCGAGCGGGCGCTGCGATCGCGAGGAGCGCGGTCAGCGTCAGCGCCGCCCGGGTGACGGCGGGCGTCGCGATGCGACGGAGCAGGGGCATGATTGACCTCTTTCGGGGGCGGTGCCGGCGATGTTGCTGTGCCGCGACGAGTGGCGGCGTCAGCGGGGTGAAGACTTCAGAACCGCAGCGATAGGCCGATGAGCGGCCCGTGCTGGACCACGTCCCACGTGAACTCCTCGTTGCCGCTGCCCTCGGAATAGTCCTGCCCGATGGCGCGGTACCCGGCGAAGACGCAGGCGCGGCTCTGGCCGATGTGGAAGTCGTAGCCGAACACGCCGGTCGCGGACCACGTGAAGTCGGAGCCGGCGCCGAAGCCGCCGACGTCGCCGTTGAGGGCGAAGTGCCAGCCCTCGGACAGCGGGAGCACGAGCTTCGCGCCGACGATGGGGTCGAACCAGCTGACGGACTTGGAGCGCGTGGCCAGCACCCTGGGATCGAGCTCGACATCGAGGTCGGTGTAGCGGGCGCCGGCGTAGAGATCGAGCGAGGTCGGGCGCGAGTTGCCCGCGGCGTTGCCCGTTGGCTTCCATTCGCCGAGGCGGTACGTCGCGCCGAAATCGATGAGGATCGTCTCCATCGTCACGTCGATGTCGGTGAAGCCCACGGGGCCGGACTGGTCTTCGGCGCCGAGGTCGGAGTACATCCCGTCGACGAACGCGCCCCAGCGGCCCTTCCCGACCTCCAGCCGCCCGGAAAACGCGAAGATGGAATCAGAGGCCTCGAGGATGTCGCCGAAGTTGGCGTCGACGTCGGCCGCTCGCCCGCGGACTCCAACGTCGCCGGTCATGCCGACCAGCCAGATCCAGGTGGTGAACTCGAAGCGCCAATCCGAAGAGGACTCCTGCGTGCTCGGTGCGGGATCGGCCTTGGCGGGGGCGGATTCCCCGGCACCCGCGGGCTGGGCCTGCTCGGACGCGAGGTTGAGCGACGCGGCGGTGGGGCGGGCGAGGCAGGTCGCGGTCGCGCCGGCGCTCGCGGCGAGCGCGAGCAGGTGACGGGTGTTCATGAGCGGTTCCTTGGCTCGGTGTGGTTGTTCGGGTTGGTCGGCTCGGAAGCTCCGGAGGCGCTCAGCGGTGCTCGGCGTCGCCGAACCCCTCTTCGGTCGGCATCACCGGCTCGCCCTTCATGTTCGTCTGGACGACCTTGAACTGGTCGATCAGGAACAGCGGCTTGGCGGCCTCCTTCGAAAGGGCCTCGAGGCGCTGCTTGAACGCGGCGACCTTGTCGGGGTGCGCTTCGGCCAGGTTGTTCTTCTCCGAGGGGTCCTCGGCGAGGTTGTACAGATCGACGCTCGACGGCAGCATCGTCCGCCAGATCAACTTCCAATCGCCCTGCCGAACAGCGGCGCGGAACGGCTCGACGTTGTAGACGATCTCCGAGCGCGGGGAAGCCGTGCCGCTTGCGATGGCGTCCCAGACGTTCAGGCCGTCGAGCGGCTTGCTCTTGTCGGTCGGCGCGCCGGCGAGGGCGGCGAAGGTGGTGAACACGTCCACGGCGTGGATGAGGCCGGAGACCTCCTGCGCCTTGATGCGCCCGGGCCAGTTGGCGAAGGCGCAGACGCGGGTGCCGCCCTCGAAGAGCGAGCCCTTGCCGTCGCGGTAAGGCCCGTTGTCGCACGGGATCTTGATCTTCGACATGTCGGCCATCACGCCCGCGAACATCGCGTTGTGGGTGCCGCCGTTGTCGCTGTGGAAGAGGATGAGGGTGTTGTCGCGCAGTCCCGTGTCGTCGAGCGCCTTCACCACCCGCCCGACCTCGTCGTCGAGGCACGCGACCATCGCGGCGTAGGTCCGCCTCGTGGGGTCTTCGATCGACTTGAAGCGGTCGATGTACTCCTGCGGCGCCTGGTACGGCGTGTGCGGCGCGTTGAAGGCGAGGTACATGAAGAACGGCGACGAGGCGTCGTGGTTCTCGATGTACTTCGCCGCGTCCTTGCCCAGCAGCGTGGTGGTGTAGCCTTCCTCGCGCACCGGTTCGTTGTCGCGGAACCAGTCCAGCACGCCGTGCTCGTCGTGCGTGAAGTAGTCGAGTTCGCCGATCATCGCGCCGTACTGGTAGTCGAAGCCGCGCTGCCGCGGCCAGTACTTCTTGTCGGCGTGCCCGAGGTGCCACTTGCCGATGATGGCGGTCCGGTAGCCGGCCTCCTTCAGGCACTGCGGCATCAGGAACTCGGTGGTGTCGAGCCCGTAGCTCGAGACCGACGGGATCACCGCGGTCTGAAGCCCGTACCGGAACGGGTAGCGCCCGGTCATGAGGGCCGCCCGCGTCGGCGTGCACATCGGCTGCACATAGAAAGATGTCAGCCGCGCGCCGGTCGCCGCCAGCCGGTCGATGTTCGGCGTCTTGATGTCGGTCGCGCCGTTGAACCCCACGTCCTTCCAGCCCAGGTCGTCGGCGACGATGTGCAGGATGTTGGGCTTGGCGCTCGCCTTCGGCGCCGGGGCCTGAGCGTTCGCGGCGGGCGAGAGCAGGGCCATGCAGAACGCGGCGCACAACGCGGTGAGCCAGAAGTGTTTCACGAGGCCTCCATGAACGGGTGCGGGCTTCAAGCCTCCCCCCCGGGGGAGGGGGGATGTCGCGAGTCAGGATACTCCCACGGGCGCAGGCTGCAAGGCCCGAGGGCCCGTGCCCGCGCCGGCTGATCAGCGGGAGGCGCGGAGTTCCGTGAGCCGCTCGCCGACCGCTTTCACCCACTGATCGATGACGTTTTTCACGTCGGCGACCGTGCTGAAGTTCCCGAGCGTGAACTGGCTGCCGACGCCGGATTGCACGACCGCGGCCAGCTGGTCGCCCGTGACCGAGTCGATGATCTCGCCCTCCATGGCGACGCCGCCCCGTCCGGCGCCCGCGAGGCTCGATCCCGGGTGCATTTTCATCCACCAGGTCGCGTCCTGCACGTTGGTGAGCGCGATGCGGACGCGCCCCGTTCCGGTGTCCGGGATGTCCGTCACCATGAAGCCGCGGTCACGAAGCTCCGTGACCAGGGCGGTGCGGAAGTACCGCGCGACCTCGGCGCGATCCTCGGGCTTCAGGTCGCCGCGCTGCGACCGCATCTGCACCGGGTCGACGATGAACGACCGGTACCCGCGCAGCATCGGGCTGACAAACTTCAGCCGCGTGTCGCTGACGCGCTCCAACCGCGAGTAGCTGCTGAGGAACCCCGACATCGTGGTGGGCGGCGCCGAAGAGCACGCCGTGACGACGACGCCAAGGGCACTCAACAGCGCCACGCTCGCGACAAGCGGGCGGCGACGCCGCTCGAGCTTCGAGTTCAGGTTCGTGCGAGCGGCTTCCGTCATGGGAATGTTCGCTTTCAAGTTGAGGCGCCGCCTCGGGGCGGCATCGCGGGGGCGGGGTGGTGGGGAGAGATCGCGGCGTGGATCCGGCGCGAGCGATGGAGTCTGCGAGCGGCGTGTTACCGTGTCAACCCCGCCGGAGGTTCCCCGTCCTTCACGCAGCGGAACCCCAGGTGAGCGAGGGCCGTGTCCGGCGGGGCGGCCATCCGCGCGCTCGGGCGGTAACTCGCGCAGTAGCTGTCGTTGCACAGGAACGAGCCGCCGCGGTGCACGCGGCTTTCGGGGGCGTGCGGATTCCTGGGGTCGAGTGATCGATCCGGGCCTTGGGGGTTGTCGACGACCTCTTCCGGGCCGCCGGCCGCAACCACATAGCGGGCGTAGGTGTCGGGGCGGTACAGGTCCGCGCACCACTCCCACGCGTTCCCGGCCATCTCGTAAAGCCCGTACCCGTTCGCGGGGAAGGACTTCACGGGCGCCGTGCGCGCAAAGCCGTCCTCAAAGGTGTTCCTGTCGGGAAAGTGACCCTGCCAGATGTTACACCGCTTCGGGTCCACCGGCTCATCGCCCCACACGTTGACCCTGCCGTCCAGCCCACCACGCGCCGCGAACTCCCACTCCGCCTCGGTCGGCAACCGCTTGCCCGCCCATTTGGCGTACGCAACCGCGTCCTCGTACGCGATGTGAACCACGGGGTGATCGCCGCGATCCGCGACACCGCTGCCCGGGCCTTCGGGCGAGCGCCATGATGCCCCCGGCGTCCACGTCCACCAATGGTCGAACCGATTGAGGTCCACCGCGTGATCCGGCGGCGTGAACACCAGCGATCCCGGCCGGAGCATGTCGTCAGACGGCTTGGGCGTTCCCGCGGGCAGTTGCTTCTTCAGCAGTTCCCAGTCAACCGGCCGCTCCGCGACGGTCTTGTAGCCCGTGGCCTCGGCGAACGCCGCGAACTGCGCGTTCGTCACCTCCGTCGCGTCCATCCAGAACCCGGCGACCCGCACGCGGTGGCGGGGGGCCTCATCGGGCCGGGCCAACGGGTCGGTGCTGCCCATCGTGAACTCCCCGCCGGGGACCCACACCATGCCGGCGTGCGTGGGGTCTGGCGCGGCAGCACCGCCATCCGCCCCGGAATGATCCTGTTCTCTCTCTCGCGCGGCCGCCATCGCCGCCGCCCGCCCGGGCGCGCCGCAACACCCGCTCGGCCCGGGGGTGGGACCCCCGCCCACGCTTGGCCCTTCACCGGCACCCTCGCCGGCGGCTCCACCGCAGATCAACAGAATGACCAGGACGATCCACATGGGCGGCAAGTTTACCGGTGGCGCAGCCCGGCCCGGATCAGCCCTCGCCCGCCAAAAAGCACGCCGACGCGCTGGCGAGCGCATCGGTGCCGGGCGACGGAATGACCCCATGGGGATTCGAACCCCAGTCTTCACCGTGAAAGGGTGACGTCCTAGGCCGGGCTAGACGATGGGGCCGCGGCTTGGCCGGGCCGGGTGCGGCTCGGCGGGGCGGAGTATAGCCCCCCATCCGGACGGGGTGGGCGAGCGCGAGAACTTCGGGAAACGCCCCGAGATTCCGCCGATTCAGCGGCCCGACCGGGCGCGCCGCATTGCTTTGTGAAGATTTCGATGACTTGGGCATTTCGCCCCGTTCTTCATGGGGGCTTAGCGCTGGGGGTTCATGCTGCCGTTGCCCAATGGTGCGCCGCGGGTGCGGGGCGCCATCGGGCGGTTCCAAGGAGCAGCAGACCCGATGCACACCCTCTCTCTCACGAACGCCGGGGCGTCCAGCCGCCGCGGGTTCACGCTTGTCGAGTTGCTCGTCGTCGTGGCGGTGATCGCCCTTCTGATGGGCCTTCTCCTCCCCGCGCTGAGCAAGGCCCGCGAGTCCGGGCGCGAACTCAAGTGCGCCGCCAATATCCGCAACGTCGGCCAGGGCGTCACCATCTACACGTCCAGCAGCGAGTTCTTCCCTGTGTCCTATGTGTACCCGTCCAGCAACACGGGCATGGCTTGGAAGGTGTCGGACCAGCAGTTCGACAACCCAAACCCCACGACGGGCTATCTGCACTGGTCCAGCGCCCTGCTCGAACAGGACAACGGCGCTGTCGCCAACGAGGCCTTCGAGTGCCCGACCGTCTACAACGGCGGCGCGCCCCGCACCAACCCCGGGGCCCAGCAGCAATACTGGGAAGCCTGGCAGACCAACGACATCGGAGCCACGCGCGGCAGCCCGGCCGAGCCCCCGCTCGACCGGCAGGCCTTCAGGATGGCCTACACCGCCAACGCCGCGATCATGCCTCGAAACAAGTTGAGCAACGTCGGCGTCCAACGCACGGCGCAGTTCGTTCGGCCGTCCTGGGTGCGCGACCAGGCCCGCACCATCCTCGCCACCGAGTTCCTCGAACTCGACAGCTGGCAGTCGATCAGCAAGGACAACAAGAGCAAGTCCCATCGCCCCCTGTTCCCGTTCACTTCGCCCTCGGGCGCGAGCGGGAACGACATCTTCAACGTGCCCGACACCGCGGGGAACGACTCGTCCCGGTGGGACTACCCGCGTGAAAACCAGTTGAAGAAACTCGACCAGCTCGGCACCGGCGCGATCGAGGACCCCGACAGCGAACTCAACGCCGTCGGGCGCCACCACGCCGGCAAGGACAACCTCGGCGGTTCGGTGAACTTCCTGTTCATCGACGGCCACGTCTCCAAGGCCACCGTGCTCCAGACGGTCAAGGACCGCCTCTGGGGCGACAAGGTCTACAGCATCACCGGCTCGGGCACGCGTCTGCCCCCGCCCGCACGCTGATTCCCAGTTGATCTACCCGGCGGCGGGGCCGTGATCGACCCCGCCGCCGTTCTCGCGGAAACTTGACAGGGTGTGAACCAAACGCTCACGCGATGGATGTGGTTGCGCGCCTGACAGATGGAAGCGAGGTCGTGGCTCGACGTGTGAGCCCGGGAACCGCTCCCGGGCCTTGGACGCAAACCCCGAATCTGGAGAGAGACCCGATGAAGCCGACGAACCTGAAGCTGGTGCTCGCCGCGTGCGGCACCGCCCTGAGCCTGACCGCCGGCGCCCACGCGCAGTCGGTCATCAACATCTCGGGCGCCACCCTGTTCGAGAACTTCTTCCGTGCCGGCGCCTCGACCGTCGACTTCATCGACGTTGACGGCGACACCGTCTGCAAGACCTGCCCCGGCAGCGTGACCGACCAGCTCGCCGTGTTCAACCTGCCCCCGGCGTTCAACACCGACGACACGCAGGCCGGTCAGTACTGGGTCGTCCACTACTTCGTTGCGGGCTCGGTGAAGGGCTACCAGGACATTGTCAAGTTCGGCTCGCCCAAGCCGTTCGTGACCAGCCAGGCTGACCTGAACATCAACAACCTCTCCAAGGCCTATCACAGCCGTCAGCAGTACTTCGGCTCCGGCGCCGGCAACACCGCCATCCGCAACACGGCCAACCCCTACGACGCGCCCGTGCTCTCCGACACGGCCACGCTGCAGGCGACCTACACCCTGCCCGGCACTCCGACCCCCGGCGGCCTCCGGATTGACATCGCTCCGCTCGACGTCGACCTCTCGTGGGGCCAGCAGTTCCCGGGCGCGCCCGCCTTCGATCGTCGTCCCGGCGACGCCGGCTACGGCACCAACCCGACCATCCCCACCAACAAGGACGGCTCCGCGATCGTGAGCGGCGGCACCAGCCAGAAGATGGTCGACATCTCGGCCGACGGCCGCACGCTGTTCAACGCCTCCAACCCCGGCACCCCCGACGCCAACACGCTCTTCGGCACACAGATTGTCTACAACACCGTCGCCGCTCTCACCAACCTCGGCACCGGCTACAGCCAGGTCCGCCAGTCCGACCTGCGGCACATGAACGCCACCGGGCGCATGCGCAGCGGCGAGAACCTCGTGCAGGTGACCCGCGAGGCCGGCTCCGGCACCCGCAACGCATTCTGCAACAGCATCTGCCTCGATCCGTCGTTCGGCATCGGCGACAACGTCGGCCGCGACAACAACACCAACGACGGAACCCACCTCGCGGGCCCGAACTTCCTGCCATCGAACAAGATCGGCTCCGGCGACATCGAGAACTCGCTCTATAACACCCGCCTCGGCTTCGGTTACACCGGAACCGAGCGCTACACCAACTCCGGGCTGACCGGACGCGTCGAACTGCTCGCCGTCAAGCCCGACATTCTCAACGGTTCGGACGCCGTCGGTTCATTCGCCCGTCCGACCGCCTTCAACCAGATCTTCAACACCCCGCTCCGCGGCGACAACACCTCGGGCTACATGATCGGCGGCGTCCAGACCTTCGCCACCGTCGGTGATCCCAGGAGCGCCCCGGTCAGCAAGGGCGGCATCGCCGGCAACCCGTGGCCCGCGATGACGAACGTCGAGGCCGCTGCGTACGTCAACAACATCACCGCCTCGATCGCCGCTTTCAACGACAACCCCAACAACAACCAGAACACCTCTTCCCCCGGTGAGTTCATCGGCATCAACTTCGTTCTGGTCTCCGCCGTGGAGCGCCTGCAGTCCGTGACCAACCCGTGCCAGTGGGACCTGGTCGCGAACCCGAACATCACCGCCCGGAACTACGCCCTCGCCAACTCGGTCTTCGCCCGTGCCGCCAACGCACCCTTCTACAACAACTTCGGCCAGGCGGGCCTCGACGGTCGCGTCCCCACGCGCACCACCAACCAGACCTACTCCGACGGCGTCGCCGGCGCCAGCACCTTCTTCAACCTCCAGGGCGGCGGCACCGCCTCCTACGGCTCGGCCGCCTTCCCCAGCCGCAACCGCATCGCCGGCGACTTCTCCGGCAACGGCGTCCGCGACCAGGGAGACGTCCAGGACATGATCGCCGCCTGGCGCCAGCGCAACGGCGGCCCCGCCTGGGTCGCCCCCAGCGGCTCCGGTCCCCTCGCCGGCTTCCTCGGCTCGACCGCTTCGATCGAGATCCTCGGTGACTTCAACTCCGACGGCAACTTCACCACCGCCGACGTCCGCTACTTCGCCGACGGCCTCGGTCTGGTCGGCGGCATCGTCGACCGCAAGGCCGGCTTCACCAACGTCGACAACGCCTTCGGCGGCAACTTCTTCGGCGCCACCAAGGCCACCGGCGTCGCCTACGTCAACGGCGACAGCCGCGCCGACATCGCCGGCGGCTCGGGCTACACCCCCGGCTTCCAGCCCATCGGTTTCGACGGCGTCATCAACGCCGCCGACATCGACCGCGTCTACGCTCAGTTCCGCGGCCTCGGTGACGCCGTCATGAACTGGAACGACACCGCCGACGCCATCGGCAAGGACTACTCCGCCAACATGACCAGCGGCGACACCAACGTCGACATCAACGACGTCTGCGAAGTCGTCCGCACCATCCTCGGCACCACCTTCGGCGACGTGAACCTCAACGGCGTCACCGATTGCGCCGACCTCGCCGTCATCAACCAGGGCGCCATGCCCTACGCCGGCGGCTGGGCCCAGGGCGACGTGAACGGCGACGGCCTTGTCACCGCCGCCGACGTGGCTCAGATCAAGACCTTCATCCTCCCCGGCGACCTCAACGCCGACGGCATCGTGAACACCGGCGACCTCGCCACCTTCCTCGGCAAGTTCGGCTCGACCGTCGCGTGCAACGACGTCGCCGACCTCGCCGGCAACGACCGCCTCGTGAACACCGCCGACCTGGCGACGTTCCTCGGCCGCTTCGGCCAGTCCAGCGCCTGCCCGTGAGTCGCTGACCACTGACTCGATCTCGACATCCTGAAACAGCGAATGCTGCTCCTGGCGGGCCGGCCCAATCTGTACGAGGGTCGGCCCGCTACCTTTTTGTCGGGGCGATCAATCGCCCGCCTTCTGCCCTAGCAGTCCGTTGAAAAACCCTCTTCCTGGCGCAACCGACGAGGCTGAGGCGGCGAACAGCACGGCATGCGAGGACACGTTGCCCGTCAGGCCAACCTGTTCGTGAAGATCAACCTGGAGGACCTGGTTCCCAA
>JAFLCM010000060.1 GCA_017303565.1 Planctomycetota bacterium | reverse complement strand
TTGGGAACCAGGTCCTCCAGGTTGATCTTCACGAACAGGTTGGCCTGACGGGCAACGTGTCCTCGCATGCCGTGCTGTTCGCCGCCTCAGCCTCGTCGGTTGCGCCAGGAAGAGGGTTTTTCAACGGCCTGCTAGCGGTTCTTCACGGGAAAACCAGCCTATCCGGAGCATTCCGGGAGGCTCAGCTAGTCATGACCCTTCAAACCGCATTCAAGGCACTCGGATTTCTTGTCACTGAGACTCTTGCATCGCACTCGTTGCGGGTCGATCGGCGAGCGGCATAACCACGATCGCGTTCGTCGGCGCCGGACACACGCTTGCGCAGACGCCGCACCCGGTGCACACATCCGCTCGAATCGATGGCCTGCCCGCGACGACATCGATGGCACCGGGTACCGGGCATCGTTCCGAGCACACGGTACAGAACGATCCGGCATGCGCGAGGCAGGCCATCGTCTGGACCCAGGCGACACCCATCTTCCGCGGTTGATCCGCACTGAGCACCCCGGGCTTGCATGCAGCAATGCACGGTGTGTCCTCGCACATGACGCACGCGGAGGTGTGCAAGTCGATCATGGGGGTGCCCGCCGCTTCGCGGAAGCGGGCGGGGGCGTGCACGATGGCGCCGACCGGACATGCCGAGATGCACTCATTGCATCGCGTGCAGCCTGTGAGGAACGTGACTTCGTCGACGGCACCGGGCGGACGATGGATCGGCAAGGCGAACCGTCTGCCGACTCCAGTCGCACTCCGAGGCTTCCCGTCGGTGGGTGATTCTTGTGCAAGCGCGGCGCTCGACACCGCAGCCTCGAACCGCTGGACGCTCTTGGCTGCCGATTGGACAAGACGACCAAACAACCGACCCCGCAGGAGATCACGCCGAGATAGGTTGGGGTCCTCAGGCATCTTGCCTCACCTCAGGGTCGTGCCGGCGGCGACTGTCCATCGGCGACATCGGGAATGCCGAAGGTTGGTGCGAGTTGATCAAACTCCGCCGCCGGTACGTGACACTGCACGCAGTTGGTGCGAGACAGGTGGTCCGGACGCCAGCCGTCGTACCCGTGCTCGCCATGGCAACTGACGCAGTTGGTGCGCATGAACGTGGTGTGGGGCATGACCGGAGGCGCACCCGCCCACGCACGAGTCCCGCCGTAGCCGCTGGAGCGGAGACCGTGGAACGAGTTGGGCGGTGCCGCATCGGTCCCGAGCAGCGGTCCGGCCGCCTCCACGTGGCACTGCGTGCAGTTCGTCAGATACGTGTGCGAGACCATCTTGGCGATCTTGTCGCCGGCGTGCAGGCCCTGGGCGTGACAAGCGCGGCAGGACTGGATGTTCAGATCCGCGATCGCGTGCGGTATCACGGGGGGCGCACCTTCGTACGCCCTCAGGGTGGCCCGCTGCTCCATCGACCGCACGCGTGCGGCGAACTTATCAACGACGGCGGCCGGGTTGGCCCGGCTCTCGGGAACGAGACTTGGCGCCGGATTGTTCAATCGCCAGGCGAGGCTCTCGGAAGCCCGGTCGCCGGGCATGATGGGCGATGTGGTTGGCGGCGGTGCGGCGACCGGCATGCCAGCCACAGTTGATGGCGGCGCCTGAGGCTGACCACCGACGACCGATGCGGCCGCTACCACTGCGGACACCGCCGCGAGCACGCCAAGCCAGACCCACTCCACCTTCATGCGAAACCTCGCTGTCTTCGTAAGCACGGGCGGCTTCTAGCCTTTCCGCACGATGGTCACGGCGCACTTCTTGTAATCCGGTTGCTTCGAATAGGGGTCGTACTCATCAAGCGTCACGAGGTTGATCAGTTTGCCTTCGTCGAAGAATGGGACGAACACCTCGCCGGGCTTGGGGTCGCCGCGGCCGCCGATCCAGGCGGGCAGATCAATCTCGCCGCGCCGGCTTTTCACGGTCACGACTTCGTTGGTGCGGATGCCGAGTTTCGCCGCGTCTTCCCGGTTCATCTCGACATAGGCCTTGGGCATCGCGCGGTGCAACTGCGGGATGCGGCGGGTCATCGTGCCCGTGTGCCAATGCTCGAGCACGCGACCGGTGCAGAGCCAGAAGGGGAACTCCGCGTCGGGCATCTCGGGCGGGTTCTCGTGCGGACGGAACCAGATCAGCGCCTTGTCGTCTTTGCTGACGGAATGGTAGAACTGGAAGCCCTTCCCCTTGGCGACGTACGGGTCATCGAACTCGCTGAACCGCCAGCGGGTCTCGCGCCAAGAGCCGTCGGGCTGCTGGACTACGGGCCAGCGCAGTCCGCGGGCCTTGACGTACTCTTCGTAGGGCGCAAGGTCCTTGTGCTTGTGGCGGCTGAAAACGCGGTACTCGTTGAAGAGGCGCTCATCGACGTTTAGGTCGTAGTAGTGCTGCCACTCCCAGATGGGAACTTCCTTGCCGGCCTGGTCAGCGGTGTGGAACAGCCACTTGCCGTCCTTGTCCTTCATGCCGGAGTCGCCGAGTTCCATCATCTTGTGGGAAACCGCGATGGTCTGCCAGGCGTCGTCCCTCGCATCTCCCGGCGGCTCGACCATTTTGAACCACTGCTGCGTGCGGCGCTCGCTGTTGCCATACATGCCGTTCTTCTCAACCCACATGGCGCTCGGAAGTATCAAGTCCGCGAGCTCCGTTGTCGCGGTGGGATACACATCCGAGACGATCAGGAACTTGTCGGCGAGGTCCTTTTTCTGGCGGAAGTTCCGGTGGAGGTTGGGGATGGTCTGACCGGGGTTGGTCACCTGAACCCAGACCGTTGTGACGTCGCCTCCCTGATCCGTCGGCGTGTTGAAGCGCTTGAAGAGTTCCACGGCGTGGTAGCCGATCTTGCTGCTGATCCGTCCTTCAGGGACGTTCCAGTGCCCTTCGGCAAGCTTGCGATGCTCGGGGTTGGCGATCGCGAGGCCACCGGGGAGCAAGTGGCACAGTGTCCCGACCTCGCGGGCGGTGCCGCACGCCGACGGCTGGCCGGTGAGGCTGGTGGCCGCATCGCCGGGCTTGCCGAAGTGCCCGGACATGAGGTGGATGCCGTGTACGATGCAGTTGATCGCGGTGCCGCGGGTGTGCTGGTTGAAGCCCATGCACCAGAAGCTGTTGATGCGGATGTCGCGGCGCATGAACAACTCGCCGAGCATGCGGATCTTCTCGGCGGGCACGCCCGAGAGTTCCTCGACCCTCTCCGGGGTGTACGGCTCAACGGCCGCGGCGAACTCCTCGAAGGTCATGGGCACGCCGAGCATGTCGGGCGCGGTCTTCTCGTCCGGCTTGGGGCCGAGCTTGCGGAAGTTGCAGTGCTTGGCGACAAACTCTCTGTCGTACTTGTCGCTCTTGACCATCAGATGGGCGATGCCGTTGGCGATCGCCAGATCACCGTGGGGCTTGAAGTAGAGAACATGATCCGCCAGGTCGCTTGTGCGTGTGCGACGAGTCGTCATGTCGATGATCGTGACCGTTTCTCCGCGCGACCGGCGATCGACCAGGCGCGAAAAGAGCACCGGGTGCATCTCGGCCATGTTGTTGCCCCACATGATCGCGACATCGCACTTGTCGATGTCGTCGTACACGCCGGGCGGCTCGTCCACTCCGAAGGTCGAGAGGAAGCCCGTGACCGCGGAGGACATGCACAGTCGCGGGTTGGCATCGATGAGGTTGGTGCCCAACCCGGCCTTGACGAACTTGTTGGCCGCATAGCCCTCGGGGATGGTCCACTGCCCTGAGCCGTAAAAGGAGAATCCCTTGGGATTGGCCATGATCCGCTTGGCGACCGTCTCGATGGCTTCGTCCCAGGAGATGGGCACCATCTTGCCGTCTTTGCGCAGCAGCGGGGTGGTCAGGCGGTCTTTTCCGTAGAGGGCCAGCCCTACGTGGTAACCCTTGACGCAGAGCAGGCCCTTGTTGACCTCGGCTTTCTGG
Source organism: Planctomycetota bacterium (assembly GCA_017303565.1). Taxonomy (GTDB): domain Bacteria; phylum Planctomycetota; class Phycisphaerae; order Phycisphaerales; family UBA1924; genus JAFLCM01. The sequence continues at coordinate 5,510 of JAFLCM010000060.1, read as the reverse complement.
TCTCCCTGGATGGCGACGACGCGGCCGTTCTCGGTGCCGACCATGACATGGCAACCGGTGCCACAGAATCGGCACGGTGCCTTCTGCCACTTCAGGGGCGAGCCTTCCGGCTGGTTGTTCAGCACGGTGAGCGCAAACGCGCTGTTGGAACCCGAAGCCGCAGCCGCGGCTGCGGCCATCGCGGAGGCCTTGACGAAGGTACGACGATCAACGGTGAGCATGCGGTTCCTCCACTGTCCAGCTTCGATCAGTGTGTTCGCTCGCGGCCGGCTCGGTGTCGAGGTGCACAAAGGTCACATCCACCTGGGTGATGCCTAGTGTACCCCGGAGTTCATCGAAGAGTTCGCGGTCGTCGCGGGCGCTCGGAGTTTCCGCGACCACCGCGATGCGCCGGCCGAAACGCTCCCCGAGCGTCAACCGGGGCTCCGATTTCAGCACCGCCAGCGCAGCAGCCCCAGCGGGGTCTTCGGAGAGCGTCACGACCAGTCCACTTATCGCCATCTTCAAACTCCCTTGCCGCTCGTCCTTCTTGGTGCTTGTTGACCGCTCGCGAGGGCGGCCTCGCCTATTCTGGACATCCTAGTCTACTGTACGGAAGCCCGCCAATCGTTGAACCAGAATCGGAGGTCAACCTGTGCAGCCGACAAGTACACCTCAAGTCCCTGTCGGAGGCGCTGCGCCTGCCGAGGCGCGAAACGCGGCCGCCTGGCTGGGATGGCTGCTGCCGATCGGATTCGTCGCCTTGGCGGTCCTGCTATTCGCTGACTCGCGCCAGGGCGGAGTCGCTGTGCCGAGTGCCGTGGTCATTGACCCTGAAAGCCTGCTCGTTGGGCCACGACGGATGGCGATGGCAGACCCCCCGCACATCGCGATCGATGGGGTGCCGCAGAACTGCAACGGGTGCCACCAGATTTTCCAGTCCAACTCGCCAGCCGGCGCAACCTTGAACTACCACCAGGAGATTCGGCTGCAGCATGGGCTGAACAACCGCTGCGTGAACTGCCACGACTCGCAGAACCGCGAGCGGCTGACCCTTCGCGACGGTGCCACCGTTTCATTCGCGGAGACACCTCAGCTGTGTGCTCAATGTCACGGCACAGTTTATCGCGATTGGGAGAGGGGCACGCACGGAAAGACGCTCGGGTCGTGGATCACCAACTCGGATGCGCAGCGACGCCTGAGCTGCACCGAGTGCCACAACCCCCACTCGCCCAAGTACGAACCCTACAGACCGCTGCCTGGCCCCAATACACTCCGGATGGGTGAACAGCTCGCGAGCCCGGTCCACGGCGCACGCGAAGGGCAGAGCCCGCTCCAGCGTTGGCTTCGGGACGTCGATCCGAAGCATCACAATCACGCAACCACTGACGGAGGCCATCCGTGAAGGACATTCGCATCTGGGACGGCCCCTCAAAGCCGGCTTCAGGCAGCGAGCCGGAACTCACCCGGCGGAGTTTTCTGCGCACCGGGGCCGCGGCCGTCGGTGGCATGGCTGCGCTGGCGGCCGCCCTCAGCCCGCTGCGTGAACTCGCTTTGGACGACATCCCAAACTTCGACCAGTTTCTCCAGAAGCACTACAAGGAAATGACCGCTGCGGAGATGGATCAAGCGCTCGAACGAATCCGCAAGAAGGTCGAGGATCGCTATGCGGTTCGCCCGCACCTGCGCGACGTCAAGCCAATGGAGGGCGTCGAGTTTGTTTACGCGCTCAACCTCTCCCGTTGCATCGGATGCCGGAAGTGCGTGCACGCTTGCGTGGCGGAAAACAACCAGTCGCGCAGCCCCGAGATTCAGTACATCCGCGTGATCGAGATGCCCCGGGGAACGCTCGACGTGGAGAAGGGCAACCACCATTACGACCATCCGACCGTGCCTGACGCCAACCACTTTTACATGCCGGTGCAGTGCCACCAGTGCGCGAATCCGCCCTGCGTCAAGGTGTGCCCCGTCGAGGCGACATGGCAGGAGCCTGACGGTATCACCGTCATCGACTACGACTGGTGTATCGGATGCCGCTACTGCGAGGCGGCGTGCCCTTACTGGGCGCGACGATTCAACTTCGCCAAGCCCAACCTCCCCAAGGACCAGCTCAATCCGAACATGAGCTATCTCTCGAATCGTCCACGCGAGAAGGGCGTGATGGAGAAGTGCCACTTCTGCCTGCATCGGACGCGTGAAGGGCGCATGCCCGCGTGCGTGGAGATCTGCCCGACCGGGGCTCGCAAGTTCGGAAACGTTCTCGATCCGAAGTCGGAGGTCTCGGAAATTCTCAAGACCAAACGCGTCTTCGTGCTCAAGGAAGAGGTCGGAACGCTTCCTCGGTTCTTCTACTACTTCGACGAGCGCTACCCCAACACGCTTGACCCGGAGGCCGTTGCCATTGCCCAGCGGCTCAAGGTCGAGGAAGGCGACGCGTACGGCTGCCTTCCCGGGGCGGCCGGCCCCAGGAAGGACTTTGTCGCCGCGTCAACGCCTGAATGGTGGAACGGGGCCAGGGCATGAAGACCTATCTGAAGTTCCTGGTTCGCTGCTTCCGCCTGAGTTTCGTCGGCGACTATCGCTATTACGCGTGGATGTTCATGCTCACCGTCTTCGTGCTGCTGGGCATCAACGCCTACTGCAAGCAGCTTGTGCACGGCCTCGCGACCACGGGCATGACCGACCAGGTCTCGTGGGGCTTCTACATCGCGAACTTCACGTTTCTGGTCGGCATGGCGGCCGCGGCGGTGATGCTGGTCATCCCGGTGTACATCTACCGCAACCGCGAACTGCACGACCTGGTGATCTTCGGCGAGCTCTTCGCGGTCGCCGCGATCATCATGGCCATGCTGTTCGTGACGGTCGACCTTGGCCGTCCCGAACGATTCCACCACCTGCTGCTGAGATTCAACTTTCCGACCTCGATGCTGACATGGGACGTGCTGGTGCTCAACGGCTATCTGCTGCTGAACCTGCACATCTGCGGCTATCTGGTCTACTGCGCCTATCGCCGTCGGCAGCCCAGCAAGCTCTTCTACATCCCGTTCGTCTTCGTGGCCATCGTCTGGGCGATCAGCATTCACACCGTGACGGCGTTCCTCTACAGCGGCCTGGGCGGCCGACCTTTCTGGAACTCGGCGGTTGTCGCGCCCAGGTTCCTGGCATCGGCCTTCGCCGCGGGCCCGGCGTTCCTCATCCTGTCGCTCTCGGTGCTCGCACGGTTCACGACCTACCAGGTGCCAGCGAAGGCGTTCATGACGCTGCGCAACACGGTCGCCATCGCTCTTTCGATCAGCATGTTCCTCCTCGGCTCCGAGATGTTCACGGAGTTCTACACGGACTCGGCGCACGGGGCATCCGCGAAGTACCTGTTCTTCGGGCTGCACGGCCGCCATGCGTTGGTGCCGTGGATATGGACCGCGATCGCGCTCAACCTCGTGGCAATGCTGCTCCTCTACCTCCCGCTCAGCCGCAGACTCCCGGTTCTGCAGGCCGCTTGCGTGATGCTCATCGTCGGGATCTGGATCGAGAAGGGGATGGGCATGATCGTGCCGGCGTTCATCCCCACGCCTCTGGGCGAGATTGTCGAGTACTTGCCCACTCTCAACGAGACCCTCGTCACCTTGGGCATCTGGGCCGGCGGGTTGCTCATTTACACGATCTTGGTGCGAGTGACCGTGCCGGTGCTGACTGGGCGATTGACGTATGACCAGGAGTTCTCAGCGGCGATGGACACGCGTTCGTCGATCGTCGCAACGCCCACGGAGGCTCACTCTTGAATCCCCACCCCACCGCCGAAGATGCGCAGCAATCGCTCCGCGATCATGTCGTGACCAAGGCGATGGATGCCCGGTTTCGCCGCGGCGGCCTGATCGATCGCGTCGAGATGATGCGACTGCTCGAGGACCGCGCTGTCGTCCGCTATCCGCTGGGTGTCCGCTTCGATTCCGAGCCGCTGCAGCCCGGCGAGTTCGCATGCCTGGAGAGCCTGGGCGAGCACCCGAGGGATGGCTTCTGCCTTTTCATCCATCCAATGTTCGAGAACGTCGATGACCTGATCCCGCTGCTGGTCGCCTACTACATCCCGTCGGTCAACTACGGCGAGGTCGCATCGCACGTCGAGGCCGAACTCTTCGGGGCCACGCTCTTGGGCATCGACGTCGAGGAGTACTACACGATCCTCTGCTCGGTCGCGGACACGGTGAGCGATCCGCCCGACGCTTCTTCCTCCACGCCGGGCTGCGGAGGGCATCACCCATGAGCGCCGCACGCAAGCCGAAGGCACCGCCGAGCAAAGCCGCCAAGATACCGGGCACGTACAAATCCTTCGTGACAAAGTACCCGGCGCTCGGTCGTGCTCACGAGCACATCGCCACAGCCGTGGAAGCCGCCGGCCCGCTCGACGCCAAGACGCTGGCGTTGATCAAGATCGGCATCTGCATCGGTGCGGGGCTTGAGTCCGCGCTCCGCAGCCACGTTCGCCGCGCCATGCAGCACGGTGCCACGCCCGCGGAGGTTGAACAGGCGATCCTTCTCGGGATGAACACCGTGGGGTTCCCGCGGACAGTCGCCGCGTGGTCGTGGGCGCATGAGCAGTTCAAGCGGGGTGAGTAAACGCCAGACCATGGTCCGTGTCATTCGGAGAGACTTTGTTGCAGACGCTTTCGGCCAACCCGATCACAAACCGCATGCAGGGCGCGGTAACTCCTCGTGGTCAGGTGGCCCTGACGCAGCTCAGTGTTTCGCACTCATGCGTCACCGGTGGCGCTCCGCCGCCCGCGCCCGCCTCGGTCCGCACGACTCGGCGCATGACGGACTCCCACGGCCGCACCATCCGCGACCTGCGGATCAGCATCACCGACCGCTGCAACTTCCGCTGCATCTACTGCATGGAGCCCGACGTCCGCTTCGCGCCTCGCGAATCGCTCCTCTCCACCAGCGAGATCATCCGCGTCGCCCGCATCGCCAACTCTCTTGGCGTCCGTAAGATCCGCCTGACCGGCGGCGAACCGACGCTGCACCCCGAACTCACCGAGATCGTCGCCGGCATCCGTGCCGCGACCGACGTCGAGGTCGCGATGATCACCAACGCCTCGCTTTTGACCCGCGACGCGCTCCGAGAGTGGAAGGCCGCCGGTCTGGCCCGCGTGACCATCAGCATCGACTCGCTGCGGGCGGACCTCTTCGCCCGCCTCACGCGCTCGACCGCCTCGCCCGCCGACGTGCTCGCCGGCATCGAGGCGTGCTTGGCCGAAGGGCTCACGCCGCTCAAGGTCAACGCCGTGCTCATCCGCGGGTTCAACGACGACGAGGCCGCCGATCTCGCCGAGTTGGCCCGCCGCTACGCAATCGAGATGCGCTTCATCGAGTTCATGCCCCTCGATTCCGGCCACGCGTGGGATTCATCCAAGTGGGTGAGCGCCGCCGAGACGCGGGCCGCGATCGAAGATCGCTTCCCGCTTATTGCCCGCGATGACGACGATCCTTCCAGCACCGCCCGCACCTTCGCCTTCGCCGACGGCGCCCCCGGC
>JAFLCM010000006.1:19334-20380 GCA_017303565.1 Planctomycetota bacterium | reverse complement strand
AAACTCGAAGTGGTGGGGGCGATCTACGACATCAACAGCGGGCGGGTGCACTTCCTGGGCGAGCACCCCGCCCGGAGCGACCTCTTGAAGGGCGGCGCTGCGACCGCCGAGATCGAAGCCAAGCCGGCCCGGGGCGACGCCCACGCCGACGCAGAGAGCCCGCCGTCCGAGAAGTCCCACTGAAGCGTCGGGCGAGTTTCGCCGATGACGCGTGAGTACGAAAGGGCGGTTCCGCCCGACACAGAGCGATCTCGCACGCCACGACGCGGCTTCTCCCGTGTCTCTGGGCGTGCGACCAGAGACCACCCCCCGCGATCGTCCTCCGCGGCCGCCACTCGAAGAGAGTGCTCCGAGCGGCCCCGGCGACGATCCCGGGGGGCGGTTGTTTTTCGACGGTTCCCCGCTTGCGTCGAGGCACCGGCGCGATAGGCTTTGGGTGGCCCCGCGTGCCGCGGGCCCAGGAGCGGAGAGATGATGAACCGTCGTGCGTTGATCGGCGTCTGCGGTAGTGTGTTCGGCCTGTCGGCGACGATCGCTCCCGGCGCGACCATCACCGTCCCCATCAACAGCGCCCAGTCGAGCGTCACCGCCCAGATCTGCATCTCCACCAGTTGCGGCAGCGACACGTCGCCCGTCGGCGGGTTCTTCGAGATCGACGTCGACGACGTGGACTCGATCGGCTCGGTCACGCTGTTCGACGACCGCGTGGAACTGCTCGAGCCGCTGAACATCGTCGTGAGTTTCGGCATCCTCGGACGCCTGACCGTCAACGTGAACGACCTGAAGATCTTCAAGGCCGACCCAGGCGTGGCGGCCGGGCCGGCGCCGGTCACCGCCGGCGCGTTCGCGCTCCCCGGCGTGCTCACCCTGCAGACCGGCACCTTCGACTACACCGCCACCGGCATCGTGTGCAGCCTGCTCCAGGGCCAGGTGCCCCCGGTTCCCTGCACGGGCTTTTCCGACCTCAGCACCCAGCCCGCGTCGAGCACCACCTTCGACGGCACGCTCACGAGCGCCGCCCGAGTCGTCACGCTCGTCGCCAGCAT
>JAFLCM010000006.1:0-19324 GCA_017303565.1 Planctomycetota bacterium | reverse complement strand
GGCTCCGTGCTCGTTCCGGTGCCGCCCTGCCCGGGCGACCTGAACGCTGACGGCATCGTGAACACCGCCGACCTCGCCGCGTTCCTTGGTCAGTTCGGCACGGCGGTCCCGCCCGGCACCGGCGCCGACCTGACGGGCGACGGCATCGTGAACACCGCCGACCTCGCCGCGTTCCTCGGGCGCTTCGGTTCGACCTGCCCGGATCATTGATCCGGCGGTGCCGGAATCTCAGTCGCTCGCGTTGCACGTCGGCGCGCCGAACTTCGAAAGCAGAAGCGCGAGGTCGGCGGTGTTGACCGCGCCGTCGCCGCTGGCATCGGCCCCCTGGCCCGGGGCCACCGCGCGACCGAAATCCTCGAGCAGCCCCAGAAGGTCGCGGGTGTTCACCTCGCCGGAGTTGTCGAAGTCGGCCGGCTCCCAGCAGTCGCGCCGGATCAGGGCCTCGAGTTCCCGCTCGACCAGCCCCGCGTGCCCGAGAGCCGTGAAGTGATAACGGTCGAGGCCGCCCGCCTCGTACCAGTTCCTCCACAGCATTTCCTCGGGCGTCACCAGCTGCGAGAAATCCAAGGCTACGGTGTCGGGGTTGTGGGCCGCGATGGAACGCAGGACCGACCGGTACTCGATCAGCGACGGGTCATCGGGTGTCCCCATCGGCGGCGAGACCGCGAGCACGAACCGCAGTTCCGACGCGGCGTCCCAGTCGTTCGACGCCCACAGCCCCCGCAGGCGGTTCACCACGCCCATGATGTTGTCGCGGAACGCGGCGGGGCTGTTGCCGGGGCTGATGGTGTTGACGGCGCTCGGCAACCCCTCGGAGCGGTCGTTCACGCCGGTGACGATGCGGACGGTGACCCGCGGCTCGGGCCCGAGCGGGGCGCGGACGCGGGAGAAGAACAGCGTCAACTGAGCGTCGGTGGCGTTGAGCAGCGACGCCGCCATGTCGCGGGCGCTCGCGCCGCCCTTGGCAAAGAGGGTGTGAAAGGCCGCGCCCGTGGTGCGCGAGGGCTGCTCCGCCTGCATGTAGTAGCCGAGGAACGGACCCCGGCAGCGGGCCCGCTCGTCGCCGACCCACACCCGCGACGCGCCCCACGACAGCCCCGGGGGCAAGACGAACGACGTGGTCGCCGCGCCGTAGGCGCCCTGCGTCTTGAGGGCGAAGTCCGCGAACGGCTCCTGAACCGGGTCGTAGGGCGATACCCAGGCGCGGAGCGCCAGCCCCGACGGGAAAAGCCCGTGCGTGAGGTGGATCGTCACCGCCGACGTGTGAAGCTCCAGCCCGCACAGGGGCGTCAGGATCAGCCCGTTCAGCGGTGAACGCGATTCGGTCTCCACGCCGGGCGGGATGTACAGGTAGTTCGACGGCGGAACGACCTCCGGCGCGGACAACAGCGCGTCCAACTGCCGAGGCGCGCCGCCGAACTGAAACAGCGAGCCGCCAGAGAGCGCCGCCGGGTGGCACGCCACGCCGGCCCCGACCGATGAGCCGAAGCCGACTGACTCCCCGAAACTGATCAGCCCGGTGCCCCACAGCGCGTAGCGGTGCCCAAGGGCCTGCGTGCACGCATCGTCCCAGCCGACCGAGTTGTACAACTGGTTCGAGTCGCCCAGCCCGACCACCGCGATGCGCCGCGTCCGCGCCGCCGAGATATGGTCCCTGATCCGCGCGTTGTCGGGCCACACCGCGGCGCTCTCCGCCAACGCCGAGGGCGCCGGCGCGGCGCTCGCCAGAAGCGTCAGGATGAGCGGGGGGCTGAATCGCACGGGGCCTCCGGGTTTTCAATGATGCCACACCGGGGGCCGATTGCCAACCGCTTCCGCCGGAGCGGGCGGAAATCTCACGGGGCCGCGGGGTCGAGGGCCACGTCCAGCGACACCTCGGCGGGTTTCAAACACGCGGTGTCCGTGCACGCCTGGTACGTCAGCACGAGCATCGGGCGCCCCTGCCAGGCGTCCTTCGAGCGTGACAGGCGCAACGTGAGTTCTACCTCGCCCTCGTGGACCATCAGCGGGCCTTCGCCCTTGGGAAGAGCGCCGCCTTGATACGCCTGCGGCCGTGGTTCTTCCAGGCGAGCCGCGACGCCCGTGCCGCCCACCACCCGCACGCTCAGCCCGGTCATGCCGGCGACCCCGGGATCGGACGCGTTGATGTGGACGCCCTCGTCGATGGAGATCTTCAGCCGCAGGGCGGCCTCGCCGGTCGCTGGGACGATGACCCGGTCGGTGTCCGCGAGCACCTGGATCGGCTGGTCCTCGGGCTGTTCCGGCGCGGCCGCGGCGGGCGCTTCGGGCAGGTGGTCGAGGATTCCAGGCTTGATCGAGGTCAGGCGCAGCACGGCGCGGGTCGCGTTGACGGTCGCCAGTGGCGAGCGGGCGATCTCGCCGGACATGAACGACGCGAGTTCTGCCGCCCGCGCGGTGTACGCGTCGTTGCGGGTGATGAGGTAGAGATCGATGAGGTTGTGGAGCATCACGCCGGGGGCGGAGGGCATGGCGCCGTCGTGAAAGTTGTGGGCCCGGACGATGAGGTCGGGCTGGGCGTCGCGCGTGTCGTACAGCCCGCCGCCCTCTGAGCCGAAGCGCTCGAGGGCGATCTTCGTCAGTTCCTCCGCGCCGGTGAGGTAGCGGGTGTCGGCGCGGCCCGAGGCGGCGCTGGCGAGGTGGACCTTGATCAGCCCCTGGACGGTGAAGGCGTAGTCCTCGAGGAACCCGGCGGTCTTCGCTTTCGTGTCGCGGTACGTGCGGAACAGCCCGCCGCTCTTGGTCCGCATGTTCACGAGGAAGAACTTCGACGCGCGTTCCGCGGCGTCGAGAAGCGTGAGGTCGCCCAGAGCCAGGGCCGCGTCGGCGAGCGCCCCGATCATCAGGCCGTTCCACGCCGTGATCACCTTGTCGTCGGTGCTCGGGACCTTGCGATTGGCGCGCTCGGCGAGCAGACGCTGCTGCACCGACGCCCAGCGCTTGCCGAACGCATCGGGGGCAAGGCCGGACTCCTCGGCGAGTTTCTCCGGGCGGGCCGGAAGGAGCAGCACGTTGCGCCGGATGTCGTCCGGGTGGTGGGGGTCCTGGAAGTTGGTCCCCGCATCGAACCCCAGGATGCGGGCGGCGAATACGGCGTCGTCCTCGCCCAGCGCCTCGGTCAGTTCCGCGCGGGTCCACAGGTAGTTGAAGCCCTCGCGCCCGTCCACTTCCGCGTCGATCGCGGAATAGAACGCGCCGGTCTCCTTGTCGATCATCTCCCGGAGCACGAACTGCGCCGTGGTCCGGGCCACCAGCGCATCGAACGGGTCGCGGGTCAGCGTGTACGACCGAGCGTAGAGGCTCGTCAGCAGGGCGTTGTCGTACAGCATCTTCTCGAAGTGCGGCACCGTCCACGTCTCGTCGGTGCTGTACCGGTGGAAGCCCCCCGCCAACTGGTCGTTCATCCCGCCCAGCGCCATCCGGTCGAGCGTCAGTCGCACCGCGGCCGAGACGGCGCTCGACACCGCGGGGTCGGAGATCCGCCCCGTCAGTTCGAGCAGGTAGTCCACGAAGACCGGTTGCGGGAACTTGGGGGCGCGCCCGAATCCGCCGTGCTTCGCGTCGTGGATGGTCAGCAGCGCGTTGAGCGCCTGGGCGAACTGCGGCTGCCCCACCCGTACCGGAGCAGCAGGCTGGTTGTTCTCGCGGATCGCCGCGGCCACTTCCTTCGCCTGCTCGATCACACCCGGGCGATCGCTCTTCCAGGCCTCGTTGATGTTCGAGACCACCTGCGGCAGGCACGGCATCCCGCCCATCGGGCGCGGTGGGAAGTACGTCCCCGCGTAGAACGGCTCCAGCCCCGCGTACCCCGGGTTCGTGGCGTCGGCGGGCGGCGGCAGCAGCCACACGCTCATGGGCCAGCCGCCGCGCCGCGTCAGCATCTGCACCGCGGTCATATAGATGTCGTCCACGTCGGGCCGCTCTTCGCGGTCAACTTTCACGCACACGAAACTCTCGTTCAGCAGGCGAGCGATCGCCTCGTCCTCGAAGCACTCCCGCTCCATTACGTGGCACCAGTAGCACGTCGAGTACCCGACCGAGAGGAAGATCGGCACCTGGCGCTTCCGCGCCTCCTCGATCGCCTCTTCGCCCCAAGGGCGCCAGTCCACCGGGTTGTGGGCGTGCTGGCGGAGGTACGGCGAGGATTCGCGGGCGAGGGCGTTGGTGTGGCGCGGGGCCTGAGGGGCGTCGGGCTGGGCGGCGGACATGGAGGCTCCGAGGGTCACCGCCAAGGCGGCGGTCAGCGGGGATCGGGATCGCCGGGTCATGCCCGGACTGTACGATCACCCCCACCGCGCCTCGGACCCGCTTCGTCCGTTCGGATTTTGAAAGGACTTCCGTGCCTCCCATGTTGATTCCTGACCGGGAATCGGCTACTCTCTCTCCCCCTTCGCGCAGGGCCGCGGGATCCCCGAGGCTGCCGCGCGTCGAGTCGACCACGAAAAGCCCCCGAGACCGGAGTATCGCCCATGTCGAACGTCTGCCATTTCACCGGGAAGAAGCCCGCCTTCGGGAACAACGTCTCTCGCAGCGGCGCGGCCGTGAAGTCGGGCGGCTTCGGCCTGAAGACCTCGGGCATCTCGCGTCGGCGTTTCAACCCCAACATCAAGGTCGTCACGGCCCTGATCGACGGCGTGCCCCAGCGCATCCGCGTCTCCACCAAGGCCATCCGCAGCGGCCTCGTCATCAAGCCGCTCAAGCGCAAGTACGGCTACACCGCGCAGCAGAAGGCCGCCGGCAAGTAAGCCATTCCGGCATCTCTGTATCAACCAAGCCCGCCGCTTCCAGGCGGGTTTTTCATTGGTGGGGCTTGACCCGCTCACTCGGCCAGCGCGGCGGCGACCGCTTCGATCGGGTGCAGCGCATGGCGCTTCACGCCGTCGTGGATCTGGTGGCGGCAACTGGTGCCGGGCGCGACGACCATGCCCGACGGCTCGGCCCGCAGCGCTGGGAACAGCGTGAGTTCGCCGATGTCCATCGAGAGGTCGTAGCGGTCGGCGGTGTACCCGAACGAGCCGGCCATGCCGCAGCACCCGGTGTCGAGCGTGCAAAGGCGGTCGCCGAAGACGCGCCGCAGCAGGCGTGCCGACGTGTCCGCGCCCCACAGGGCCTTCTGGTGGCAGTGCGCGTGGAGCAGCACCGGTTCCGTCGCCTTCGGATTGAACCTCGGGCGTGACGGGTGGGTGTCCCAGTGCTTGTCGAGGAAATCCTCGGGCAGGAACGCGAGCGCCGCGAGACGGCGCAGGGATTCCGCGGGGGTGGTCAGTTTCAGGGCCAGCCAGTCGTCCTTGATCGCGCTGAGGCAAGAGGGCTCGCACACGACCACCGCCACGGCGTGGTGGCGTTCGATGGCCGCGAGCACGCGCTGAGCCGTCGCGTCGGCGGTCTTCGCTCCCTCTTCGAGCAGCCCCGTCGAGATCGCGGCGCGGGCGCAGCACCCCGCGTCGAGCACCTCCACGCGGTAGCCGAAAGCGTGCAGGGCCCTGATGGCCGCCAGCCCGATTCTCGGTTCGTTGTACGCGGTGAAGCAGTCGGCGTAGAGGATGACGGTGGGACGTCCAGCGTCCGCGTCGTCGCTCGCCTTGCGGGCCTTCCGGAACAGGCTCGCGTCAAACGTCGGTAGCGTGCGCTTGGGCGACAACCCCAGCACGCGGTCCGCGATCATCCGCGCCGGCATCGAGTTCGCCACCCAGTTCGAGATCGGCGCGAACGCAGAGCCGAGCCGATTCAGCAGCCGCACGTTCCCGAACACGCGGGCCTTCAGGGGAACCCCGCCCGCCACCTTGTACGACTGCGCCAGGTACTCCGCCTTGTACTTCGAGATGTCCACGTTGCTGGGGCACTCGCTCTTGCAGGCCTTGCAACTCAGGCACAGGTTCAGCGTCTCGAGCGTGTCGGGGTCGTTCCACTGCGGGTCCGTTCCCGTATTCGCCGAGGACTGCCCGGTGATCGCCAGGCGCAGCGCGTTGCCGCGTCCGCGCGTCGAGTGACGCTCGTCGAGCGTCGCCATGTACGAGGGGCACATGGTGCCGCCCGCCTTCTTGCGGCACACGCCCGCGCCGTTGCAGAGTTCCACCGCGTGGTCGAAGCCGTCTTCCTTCGTGTAGTCGAAGTAGGTCTCGATCCCCTCCGCGTGCAGGTCGTGACCCATCGGGCGCGGGCGGGTGCGCTCGTGGACGCTCTCGATCGGACCGGGCGAGACGATGTTGCCGGGGTTGAGCAGGTTCAGGGGGTCGAAGAGCGCCTTGACCTCTCGGAATGCCCCCATCAGTTCCGGGCCGAAATGGCGCTCCAGCAGCGGCCCGCGCACCCTGCCGTCGCCGTGCTCGCCCGACATGACCCCGCCGAGGCGCTTCGCCAGGTCGGCGACCTCGGTAGCGATCTCCTCCATCTTCCGGCGGTCGTCCGCGTCGCGGAGGTTGAGCAGCGGGCGGACGTGCAGCACGCCCACCGAAGCGTGGGCCCAGTACGCCGCGGTCGTGCCCTTGCTCGTCACGATCCTCTTGAACTCACGCACGAACTCCGACAGACGCTCGACCGGGACGGCGTTGTCCTCGACGAAACCCAGCGGCTTGCGCTTCCCGGGGATCCCGTGCAGCAGCGGCTCGCCCGCCTTGCGGAGTTTCAGCGCCTGCGTCATCTCCGCGGCCCCGGTGTACGCGGCGAAGCCCGCGCCGGGGGCGATCTTCGAGATCATGGCGCGGAGGTCGGCGAATCTGGACTGGACCTCTTCGGGGCCGAAATCGGAGAAGAACTCCACGTACAGCACCGCGGCGAGCGGCCTCGCCGAAGCGGGCTGCGGCATGAGTTGTACGTACGCCGCGTACTCGTTGTTCTCGCGGGCGAGGCCGATGACCATGTCGTCGAGCAGTTCGACCGCGCTGGGCTTGAACGACAGGATCGGCACCACGCACGCGATCGCCCCTTCGAGCGTGTCGAACCCCAGCACCGCGAGCCCTTTGGACTTCGGGATGGGGTGCAGTTTCAGCGTGGCGCCGACCGTGACGCCGAGCGTGCCTTCGCTCCCGCAGATCAGGTGCGCGAGGTTGAGTTTTGACAATGGGTCGACGCCCTCGCGTTGGGCCGCGTCGATATCCTCCAGCATCATGTCGAGGGCGTACCCCGCGTTGCGCCGGACCGTTTTGGGGAAGCGCTCGCGGATGAGCGCCTCGCGGCGCCGCACGATGTCGATCACCCCCTCGCCCAGCCGCCGCGCCGCCGGGTCGGTCAGGCAGGAGCCCTCGCCGAGCGACACCGCCGACCGGCACTCGGGGGTCGCGAGCAGCACGCTCACTGCCTCCACGCTCTCGCTGGTGCGCCCGTAGAGGATCGAACGCGTCCCGGCGGCGTTGTTGCCGATCGCCCCGCCGATGTTGCAGTGCCGCGCGGTCGCGGGGTCGGGGGCGAAGAACAGCCCGGAGCCCCGGATGGCGTCGTTGAGGTCGTCAATGGTGATCCCCGGCTCGACCTCGACCGTCCGGGTTCCCGGGTCGAGCCGCTTGATCGCCCGGCACGCCGCCGAGAAATCGACCACCACCGCCTCGTTGACCCCTTGCCCGGCGAGCGAAGTCCCGCCGCCGCGGGGCAGGACCGGGATGCGGTGATCCACGCAGTAGCGGAGCGCCTCGCCCGCCGCCAGCACGTCTCGGGGGATGACCACCGCCAGCGGTTCGACCTGGTAAATCGACGCGTCCGTGGCGTACAGCATCCGGTCGTGCCGCCCGAAGCGCAGTTCAGCGCGGTCTCCCAGCAGCGCCCGCAGCGCCGCTTCGTGCCGGCGGCGCAGCGATTCCGGGTCGATCGTCAGCGTGGCGGGGACGTTCGCGGCCGCGGATGCCATGGTGTTCTGTATCGGTCCCTGGGGCCTCTCGCGCCGACTCACACCTTGACGACGGACTGGAACTCGTTGTACCGCTTGGCCACTTCCGCCTTGGTCAGGGAAGCCAGGCGGTCGAGGCTGAAGGACTCGATCGTGAACGAGGCGATCACCGTGCCGTGAGCCAGAGCCTGCTGGATGGCCGGGAGGTCGATCCGCCCGTCCTTGGTGTGGCTGGCGGCGAGGTGTCCCATCATGCCGCCGGCGAACGAATCGCCGGCCCCGGTCGGATCGATAACCTTCTCGCAGGGGTAGGCGGGCAACGCCGCGAGGCCCTGGCGGTGGACGAGGACGCAGCCGTGCTCGCCCTTCTTGACGACGACGAAACTCGGGCCCATGTCGAGGATCGCCCGCCCGGCGGTGAACGGGTTGCGCTTGCCGGTCAGCATCCGCGCTTCCTCGTCATTCACCACCAGCCCGTCGATCTTGCCGAGGAGTTTCGTCAGTTCGGCCCGGGTGGACTCGATCCACAGGTTCATCGTGTCCGCCACCGCGATCACCCGCTGCGGGAACGATTGCAACAGGTCGAGCTGCACCGACGGGTGGCTGTTGGCGAGGAACACGAAGCGCGAGTCGCGGTACTTCGCCGGGGGCGTCGGCGGCTTCTCGCCCAGAACGCCCAGTTCCGTGAACAGCGTCTCGCGCTGGTTCATGTCGTCCAGGTACTTCCCGCCCCAGCGGAACGTTTTCGACCCCTTGCGGACCTCCAGCCCGTCCACGTCGACATTGGGGAACTTCTTGAAGACAGCCTGATAGTCGCCGCGGAAGTCCTCGCCCGCGGCGGCGACCAGTCGGACCTGCGTGAAGAACGAGGCGGCGGCCGCGAAGTAGGTGCAAGACCCGCCCAAGACCTCTTCGGCCTTGGCGGTGGGAGTGTGCACGGTGTCGATGCCGATGGTGCCGGTGACGATCAGTGACATAGGGGCGGATGGTATGACCGCCGCGAAAGAAAAACCCCGCCGAAGCGGGGTCTGAGAAAATCCATTCGGCTCCGGCAACGCTCAGCGACGGCGCCGCGCCGCGACCACACCCAGCCCGCCCAGCAGCGCGCCCGCCCCGGGGGTGGGGACGGGGATCATGGCGTAGGCCTTGACCACGCCGTTGCGGACACCCGTGCCGATGATCACGCCGTTGTCGCTGATGCTCAGCGCCGACGACGACGTGTTGGTCGACAGGTCCCAGCCGGTGGAGGGGTCGATCAGGTCGGCCAGGCGGTAGGTCTGCGACCCGTCGTAAAGGAACGGGATGGCGAACGCCGACGAGGCGGTGCCCACCGCCCAGCCGTCGGAGTTCACGCCCCGCGCCGAGCCCTGCGACGTGCCGACAGGCAGGGGGATGGCCGTCATGCCGCTCGAGGACGTCCACACGAAGGGCAGCCCCGAGCCCTGGTTGAGCATGCTGCTGCCCGCGACATGGCCCGCCGGGCTGATGTCGAAGGCCAGCGCCCCGTTGGCCCCGGGCAGCGCACCCACCTCGACCATCGTGTTCGAGGAGATGTTGTAGACCAGGCCGACATTCCGGGCGGCGTTGTTGGGGTCGACGCCGTTGCCCGCGACCAGACCGGCGTCATTGACGCCGAAGGCCGTGCGCATGAACGTGCCGCCGGGGCCGTTGGCGGTGATGAGTTGGGCCGAGCCGCCGGAGTAGACGACCGCCGCCTCGAGCGAGCCGCCGTTGACCGATCCGACCGCGACGTTGTTGTTGTTCACGTCGTTGGCGCGACCGATGGTCTGGCCCGCGGGCAGCGGCAACTGCGAGACCACCCCGCCGTTCCAAATAAGCGGGAGCGGGCTGGAGCCGAACGCGGTGGTGGCGCCCGTGCCGACGACGACGCCCGAGTTGTTCACGGCGTTGCCCACGCCGAAGTTTCGCACCGGCGACGCCAGGTTCGGCAGCGCGCTCATCGTCAGCGTGGTGGTATCGAAGATGTACGCCCGCGAAGAGCCGCTCGGGGGCAGCGAACGCCCGGTGGCGTAGCGCCCGTCGCTCGATCCGCGGAAGCCTTGGGAAAACGAGTCCCCCGCGAGCACGCCGATCTCAACGATGTTGTACGCGGGGATGCCGGCGGACGCGGCGGCGCCGATCGACAGCAGCGCGCCCGCGGCGACAGAAACGGTGGTGGTTGACATGTCCTCGCTCCTCAACGATGGGAAGAGCGTGGCGCGCAGGGAACAGCACCCGTGGACCGCGACGCGTTCTTCCCGCGGGCACGCTACCGCGCCGCCCGGCGTTTGCCAGCGAAAAGGGCAACAAAACTGTGATTCAAATCAGGAACTCCGCTCAGGCCGCATGAGCGTGCGACGCCCCGACCCCCCCGACCGCCCCAGGGATCGCTGGCTCCGCGCCCTCGGCAGGGGTCGATTCCACCCCACGCCGGCGACGCACGGCCCGCGATTCCCCGCTCGGGAGCAGCCCGTATAGCAGCGAAACCGCCCCCACCAGCACCACCCAGGTCCGCGTCGCCGGGCGGGTCGCCAGCGCGTGCAGCAGCGAGTCGGGCGGGGGCGGGATCTCGGGTTCGACGAACTTCGGCTCCAAATCGCCGAAAATCCCCGCCGATCGCGTGATGACTTCCAGGCTCGCCACCAGCGCCGCCTTGTCCGCCGGGGCAAGGTTCAGTTGACCGGCCGCCAGGGCCTTCATCAGCGTGTCGTCGCGGCGATTCAGCGCGTCGTTGTACGACGCGAAGTTCTCCAGCCGCTTCGACCGGTGGGCCTCGACCGCCAGCGCCCGCGTGCGGGCGGCGTGCGCCTTCGACAGTTCGTCCTGGGCCGGGATCAGCGCCACGCTCGAGAGCAGCGCCGAGCCGGCGATGACGAACAGCCACCCGGGGTCGGGATTGAACAGGGGGGCCGATCTGGACGGGCCGTCGGTCACGCCCGGTGTATCGGCGAGCGGACCATCCTTGCGTCAATTCTGCGCCTCGGACCTTCGCCCCGGCGTTCGGCCCGGGCTCATCCCGGCTTGCGCGAGATCAGCACCCGGTCCCACACCAGCGCCGCCGCCGTCGCGCCGACAATCGGCGCCACCCAGTAGGCCCAGTGGACATCCCAGAAGCCGCCGACGAGCGCCGGGCCGAACGACCGCGCCGGGTTCATCGACGCGCCGGTCAGCGGCCCGAAGCACAGGATGCACGCGGCCACGCACAGCCCGATCGCGAAACCGCCCACCGCCCGCGAGCCGCCCACCCCGCGCGAGTCGACCGCCGAGCCCATGATCGTGAACATCAGGAAAAACGTCGCGATCGCTTCCAGCGCCAGCAGCAGCGGCAGCGAATCGGTGTTCGACAACGACGCGAGCGTGGCCCCCAGTTTCCCGGCCGCCACCGCGTCGGGCGTGAAGGCCGCCTTCAGGATGAACGCGGCCAGCGCCGCCCCCACGCACTGCGCCGCCGCGAACGCCAACGCCTGACCCCACGACTGGCGCCGGATCACCGCCAGCGCCAGCGAGACCGCCGGGTTGAACTGACCGCCCGAAACGTGCATCGTCGCGGAGACCATCACGCTCAAGACCAGGCCGTGGGCCAGCGCGATCGCGACGATGTTGCCGTTCCCGTCGAAGTTGTGGAGGATCGCCCCCCCGCCCACGAACATGAGCGCGAACGTGCCCACGAACTCGCAGATGACGCCGGCGGTGACCTTGTTCATGCGCGGATGCTACCGTTGCGCGGCCCCGTGGGCGAGAATCGGAGCGGCGCCGTGACCCCAACCACCAATCAAATCGGCCGCTCCAAATGGTCGTCGGCCAACATCCTCAGCGCGTTCCCCGAGCTCGCCCCCGGTACCACGATCGTCTGGTCCGGCTGGTTCGGCGATTCCGCGTTCGAGCGCGACCCCCGCGCGTGGCTGCCCAGCGGCTGGGACGCGCTGGCCACGGCCCTCCGGGCCCAGCGCGAACGGCTGGAACACCTCGGATCAAGATGGCTCCTCCGCCCGCACGCGAGGCACGTCCTCAACGATCCGCAGCGCTGCGCCAAGTTTGCGGACACGTTCGCGGGGCCCGTCTTCGGGCTTGCCCTCGACCCGGTTGCGATGCTCGAGCCCGGAATGCTCGAGAAGTGGGAAGATCACGTCGAGCGAGCGGTGGCCCGGCTTGCCCCGCTCGCGGCGTGCGCGGTGGTCTGTGGCGCGGACCTCGCCGGGGCCGGCGAAAACCACTTTCTGCGCCTCGGGCCCAAGGGTGCCGCGATTCCCGTCGGGGCGGTTCGGGACATCATCCGCGCCAGAGCGCCGACGCTGCCCATCTTGGACGCAGCCGATTCCGAGTAAACACCGTACGAGCCCGCGGCGGGCGGCTTTGCGGCCCCGGTGCCGTCCGGCTATCATCTTCACCCCCCTCTCCCCCAGGGGCCGACCGTGACGAGTCCGCCGGGCGTAAGACCACCGGCGGGCGAGGCGCGGACAGGGGCGCGTCTTCGCGGCACGCGACGCGTCCAGCCTCGGAGTCGGGATTCTCGCCGCGGCTTCGCCCTCCTGCTCGGACTCACGTCCGGACCGGGCGCGAACCGCAGCCCGGTCTGCGTTTCGTGTCCTGCATCGACGCCATGAGCCCAGTCTCGCGGCGTCCGTCTCGGAGGAAGTCTCGAAGCCGTTGAGAGCCACGCCTAGGCCCGTGGTGTAACGGTAGCACAAGTGATTTTGGTTCACTTTGACATGGTTCGAATCCATGCGGGCCTGTTCGATTCCGCGCCCCGATCCGTTCGCCGCCGCCACCCGATGCCCCAACTCTCCGCCATCATTCTCGCCGCCGGAAAAGGCACCCGCATGCGGTCCGACCTCCCCAAGGTCGCCCACGTGGTCAACGACCGCCCGATGGTCAACTGGGTGGTCGAGGCGTGCGCCCAGGCCGGAAGCACAAAGATCGTGGTGGTGGTGGGGTATCAGCGCGACGTCGTCAAGTCTTGCCTCGCGGGCGTCTCTTACCAGGGCGTCACGATCGAATACGCACTACAAGAAGAGCAGCTCGGAACCGGCCACGCCGTCCGCAGCGCCGAGGGCTGCTTCAAAGACCTCGCCGGCGACACGTTCGTGCTGGCGGGCGACGGCCCGCTGATCCGCGCCGCGACCCTGAGAACTCTGCTCGAACGCCACCGCTCGACCGGCGCGTCCGCCGCCCTCGCCACCAGCGTGATCGCCGACCCCAGCGGCTACGGGCGGATCGTCCGCGACGCCTCGGGGCGATTCTCCGCGATCGTCGAGGAGAAGCACTGCACCCCGGCGCAGAAGGCCGTCCGCGAAGTCAACCCCAGCTACTACTGCTTCCGCACGGCCGAACTGTTCGAGTGCCTGCGCGACGTGAAGCGCAACGAGGGCTCGGGCGAGTACTACATCACCGATGTGCCCTCGCTCATGCTCGAGCGCGGGCGCCGGGTCGAGGTCATCGACGCCGTCCCCGCCGAGGACGTGCTGAGCATCAACACGCCGGAACAACTGGCCGAGGTGGACGCGGTGCTGCGGGCCCGCGAGCCGCGCCTCGCCTCCTCGGGCGGCGCCAGGTCAGGGGGTGCTCGGTGACCGAGAACAACGGCGACATGAAGGTCTTCGCAGGTCGGAACCACATCGACCTCACCCGGCGCGTCTGCGGGCACTTGGGCGAACCGCTCGGCACCGCCCGCACCGAGGTCTTCCCCGACGGCGAACTCATCGTCCACATCGAAGAAGACGTCCGCGGGCGCGACTGCTTCGTGGTGCTCAGCACCTGCGACCCGGTCAACGACAACCTGATGGAACTGCTGATCTTCGCCGACTCGCTGCGCCGCAGCAGCGCCAAGCGGATCACCGCCGTCATGCCCTACTTCGGCTACGGCCGCCAGGACCGCAAGGAACGCGGGCGCACCCCGATCACCGCGAAGCTCGTCGCCAACCTCATCACCGAGGCGGGCTTCGACCGTGTGCTCGCGCTCGACCTGCACGCCGCCCAGATCCAGGGCTTCTTCGACCTGCCCGTCGACCACCTCGCCGCTGCCCCCGTCTTCGTCGACTACTTCGAGGGCATCCGCTCCGACCTGGGCGACCTCGTCATCGTCTCGCCCGACGTCGGCAACGTGAAGGTCGCCACCGGCTACGCGGACATCCTCGGCGGCGACCTCGCCATCACCTTCAAGAAGCGCATCAGCGGCTCGGAGGTCCAGGCCTCGCAGATCGTCGGCAACGTCAAGGGACGCACCGTCCTGATGGTCGACGACATGGTCTCCACCGCCGGAACCATCTGCGAGGCGGCGCGCGTGCTCAAGGAAGCCGGCGCCAGCCGCATCTACGTCGCGGCGACCCACGGCGTGTTCTGCGGACCAGCCGTCGACCGCATCCGCAAGAGCGCCATCGACCGCATCATCGTCACCAACACCATCCCGCACGAGCAGCGCGTCATCCCCATCAGGGACCGCGTCGAGACCCTCTGCGTCAGCCGCCTGTTCGCCGACGCGATCCGCCACATCCACGAGAACAAGTCCATCTCCGCCCTGTTCAAGCGTTTCGCGGAGAGCAAGAGGTAGGCCCCCGGGGCTTGCGGCTTGAGGCTCGGTTTCGAGCGTCCCGCAACCCCAAGACTCACGACCCAAGACCAACGACCCAAGCCAGTCCCACGGAGCATCCCATGAAAGTCGCACACGTTCTCGCCGTTGAGTCCCGCAGCAAGATCGGCAGCCGCTACGCCAAGCGTGAGCGCGCCGCCGGGCGCCTCCCCGCCGTCATGTACGGCCACGGGCAGCCCCCCTCGCACGTCACCGTGAGCGCCCACGAGGCGATCCGCTACATCGAGGGCGGCGAGCGCGTCTTCACCGTCCAGCAGAAGGGCCAGAAGGACGAAACCGTCATCCTCAAGGACCTCCAGTTCGACTACCTCGGCACCAACATCGTCCACCTCGACCTCGCCCGCGTGAGCCTCGACGAGAAGATCGAGTCGAAGGTGCCCGTGAAGCTCGTCGGCGAGTCCATCGGCCTCAAGAAGGCCGGCGCGATCCTGCTGCACCCGACCCCGCTGGTCACGCTGCGATGCACCGTGCTCGCCCTGCCCGACCACGTCGACGTCGACATCAGCCAGCTCGACGTCGACCACGCCGTCAGCGCCGCGGAGATCAAGCTCCCCGCCGGCGTCGAACTCGCCAGCGACCCGCACGACATCGTCGCCGCCATCCAGATCACCAAGGAAGAGGTCGCGACCGCCGAGGCCACCGCCGTCGACGGCGCCCCCGCCCAGCCCGAGGTCATCACCGCCAAGAAGCCCGCCGAGGGCGAGGCCGCCGCGGGCGACAAGAAGGGCGCCGCTCCCGCCAAGGACGCCAAGGGCGGCGGCGACAAGAAGAAGTAATCAACCACGCCCCGCGCGGGAACCGGTCCCGCGCGGGGGCTTTTTCCCCGGAGCGCAGCCCCGTCCCAGCCATGAAACTCATCGTCGGTCTCGGCAACCCCGGCTCGCAATACGAGCGCACCCGGCACAACGCCGGCTTCATCGCGGTCGACAGGCTCATCGCCCGTCACGCCGCCAGGGAGATCGTGCGCTCGAAGTTCGGCGCCGCGGTGGTCGAGACGCGGCTCCCTTTCAACTGCGCCGCGGGCATGCCCGGCGCGGCCCCGTCTTCACCCGACGACCGCTGCCTGTTCATGAAGCCGCTCTCCTACATGAACCGCTCGGGCCAGTCGGTCGCCGAGGCGGTCCGCTTCTACAAACTCAGCCCCACCCACGACCTGTTCGTGCTCGTCGATGACATCGCGCTGCCCTGCGGTGCCGTCCGCGTCCGCGCCGACGGCGGCGCCGGCGGTCACAACGGGCTCTCCGACATCGAACGCTGCCTCGGCACCGCGGCTTACCCGCGATGCCGCATCGGCGTCGACGCCCCCGGCATCATCCCCCAGGCCGATTACGTCCTGGGCAAGTTCACCGAGGCCCAGTGGGCCGCGGCCGACCCGGCCCTCAACAAGGCCGCAGACGCCGCCGACCTCTGGCTCAAGAAAGGCATCAACGCGGCCATGAACAGCGTCAACGCCCCGCCCCCACGCCCCAAGCCGCCGAGGCGCGATCCCGGCACAGAAGACCCCGCCGGGACCGACGCTCCGAAGCAGCGCGGGGCCGAGGCCGCGTAGAGCATCGATCGTGCATCAATCCACCCCCTGAACACCCCGCGCCGGGGCGTCCCGGCGAACACCATCCGAGTCCACGCGCCGGGAACCACAAACCCGACGCCCGCCCCGAACCCTCGCGGCGGCTCAGAAAGGCAATCAGAACCATGTCGACCAGCAAAGGCCGCACCGCCAACTACGAAGTCATGTTCCTGCTCAGCCAGGCCCAGGCCGCTCAGCTCGGCGAGGCTGTCGATCACATCAACGACCTCTTCAAGCGCGCTCACGCCACCGTCCACGCCCTGAAGAAGTGGGACGAGCGCCGCCTCGCCTACGAGATCGACAAGAACAAGCGCGGCACCTACCTCCTCGGCTACTTCACCGCCGACCCCGTCAACCTCGCGGGCTTCGAGCGTGACTGCAACCTCTCGGAGAAGATCCTCCGCACCCTCGTCACCCGCTGTGACCACCTCACCCTCGACGAGATGACCGCCACGGACGCCCGCGCCGACCTCGCCACTGAGGTGGAACTCCGTCGCGGCAGCGAGGCTCAGGCCCAGGCCTGATCCCTCAGCTGCCGAAACGCCCGGTTGATCGGTAGGATGATGTTTGGTATACTCGGCGGGGTCGGTTTGACCCCCGGAGGACACCCGCGATGGCGAACTTCAACAAAGTCATGCTCATGGGCAACTTGACGCGCGACATCGAACTGCGTCACACCCCGAGCAACCTTGCCATCGCCAAACTCGGTCTGGCGATCAACCGGCGCTACAAGACCGCCGACGGCCAGCAGAAAGAGGAAACCACCTTCGTCGACTGCGACGCTTTCGGTCGCACCGCCGAGGTGATGAGCCAGTACCTCAAGAAGGGCCGCCCCGTCTTCGTCGAGGGCTACCTCCGCCTCGACCAGTGGGAGGGCAAGGACGGCACCAAGCAGTCCAAGCTCAAGGTCGTCGTCGAGAACTTCCAGTTCATCGACTCCGGCGGCAGCGCCGGGGGCGGCGGCGGCGGTGGAGGCTCCGGCGGCGCTGTCCAGACCCGCCCCGTATCGAACCAGCGCCAGGGCGCCGCCCCGGGCGCTCAGGCCGCACCCGCCTACGAACCCATGAACGAGGACGACATCCCGTTCTGAAGACCACCTCGCGCGCCGCGTGACGCCCGCGGCGCACAGAACTCCGAACCCCGTTGGGGCCGCAAATCCGGAGCGTTCCGGCCACCGGCTCCTCAACTTTCCCGACCCGAGAAAGGACAGCGAAACCATGTCGAAGACCATGACCCTCCTGCTCACCGAGAGCGTTGAATCGCTCGGTATCGTGGGCGACGTCGTCAGCGTCCGCGTGGGCTACGCCCGCAACTACCTGCTGCCCCGCGGCTTCGTCACCGAGCCGTCGGACGAGAAGATCAAGGCCCTCGCCCAGCGCCGCGCCGAGGCCGAGGCCGCCGTCGCCAAGCAGCGTCACGAGCGCGAGAAGCTCGTCGAACGCCTCGAAGGCGTCGAGATCGAGATCGTCCGCTCCTGCAACGACCTCGGCATGCTCTACGGCTCGGTCACCCAGCAGGACGTCGCCGATGCGCTGATCAAGGCCGGCTACGGCGTCCGCGCCCGCGACGTCCGCCTGCCCGCCGCCATCAAGCGCGTCGATCACTACGACCTGACCATCAAGCTCGCCGCCGACCTCGAGGCCTCGATCAAGCTGAACGTCAAGGCCGACCGCGTGCTCGAGCGCGACCTCCGCGCCGCCGAGGACGCCGCCAGGCAGGCCGCCTACGAGGCCAAGAAGGCCGAAGAGGCCGCTGCCAAGGGCGGCCCGGCCCCCGAGGGCGCCGCGTCCGCCCCCGCCGCCGAAGGCGACAAGCCCAAGAAGTCCAAGAAGGCCAAGGGCGACGCCTGAGCCGACGCCAGCGGCTCGAATCCACGACGAGACACGCAAGACCGCTTCCCGATTCCGGGAAGCGGTTTTTCTTGGGCCTCAAACGCCGCTGCCCGTGAAAAGAACCTGTGAAAGCGGGCGGATTCCGCGTTGCGTTTCCGCTGAGTGCGGTGATACTCACCCGCGTACCCGCGCGGCCGAGAGCATCCGTGAAACGCTCCGAACCCCGGGCATGGGAGAATGTCATGGCGCGCTCGCTCGCTTCCGTTGTCCGAATCTTGATGTCGAGCCTCGCGTGCCTCTCGGCGGTTGCGGCCCCGGCGAGCGCCGACGACCGCGGCTTCGCGCCTCCTGGCGACGAACGCTGCGACTCGATCTTCCTCAACTGCAACTCGACCGTTCAGGCGAACCTCGCGGGCTTCACCAGCAACCCGAACGACCCCGCGTTCACCTGCCGCTTCGGCGGCGCCGGCCGCGGCTTCAACACCGCCTGGTACTCGTTCATCGCCCAGGGCCCGACCGCGACGCTCTCCACGGGGTCCGGCGGCGGCGCGGCCACCGACAGCCTGCTCGCCGTCTACTCCGGCAACGACTGCGGCATCGTCACACAGATCGCCTGCGACGACGATTCCGGCAACGGCAATCTGTCGCTCATCAATCTCACGGGCCTGACCACCGGCAACCGCTACTACGTTCAACTCGCCGCGTTCAGCGACGGGACCGTGGGCACCTACACCCTGAACCTCGACTGCCGCCCTCCCTACGACGAGTGCGCCGGCGCGATCAACCTGGCGTGCAACTCGGCCCAGGAAGTCAACCTCGGTATCACCACCACCAACCCCGCCGACCCGATCTTCCCGTGCCGGCTGAACCCGCCGCCCGGCCCGCCCGTTCCCGGCGTGAACTCGGCGTGGCTGCGATTCACCGCCGGCGCTCCGAACATGCGGCTGACCGTGCTGGCGACCGCCGGATCGTCGACGCCGGTCGGCCGATGCTTGCCGTCGTAGATCGCCGTGCCGAACAGGATGTCCCAGATGGGAAACACCGGCGCGAAATTGTGATCGTGGATGTGGCGCTCGGCCGGGCTCGCCAGGGCGTGGTGGAGCCGATGGAAACGCGGTCCGACCAGCAGCTTTTCGCCGACACGGCCGAAGCTCATGTCGACATTGGCGTGCGACCAGCTCTCGACCAGGCGACCGACCATCAGGATCAGGATGTAGTCTCCCGGCTGCACGCCGACGAACTGGGAGAACAGCGCCAGCGCCAGAGTCATCAGCAGATCGTCCACGATATGATTGCGATCGTCGTTCCACACCGTCACCTGGCGCTGACTATGATGCAGGCTGTGCAGCGTCCACCACCAGGAGAATTTGTGCTGCGCGCGATGCAGCCAGTAGGCGGCGAAGTCGTACAGCACGAAGTAGACGAGGAACGAGGCGAGCGCGTTGTCGTTCAGCCACGGCACGATCTGCTCGAGGCGCGGGGGCACGAAGCCCACGGCGCGA
>JAFLCM010000059.1 GCA_017303565.1 Planctomycetota bacterium | reverse complement strand
TGGCCGATGCTCCGCTACGCCGTGGCGGTCTTCGGCGGGCTGGCGGGCGCGTTCGCCGGCGCCAACGTCTGGACCGCCTGCGGCTTCCCCGCCGAGCAACACCAGTACGGCGCCATCATCGGCCTGGTCGTGGTCGGGATGCTCGCGTTCATGGCCTTTCGCGCCGTGGTCATCCTGCTCACCAGCATCGGCGGCTCCTCGATGCTCGTCCTGGGCGTGCTCGCGGGGCTGATGCACATCGACGCGTGGCGCGGCGGCATGGCCGAGGCCATGAAGTCCAACCACCTCATCGTCCCCATCATCACCGCCTCCGCCGCCATCGTCGGCGCCATCTACCAGTTCGGCGGGGGCGTGAGCGGGCTCAACGCCATGGCCAGCAAGGCCGACCCCGCCAAGGCCGCCAAGAAGGCCGCCTGAATCGGCCGATACCCTTGGGGCGTGCACCCTCCCTCTCCAGCCCGCCCCGCACCGTGGTCGCTCTCATGCGTCACATGCGCCCGAGCCTACGCCGATGAGGGCGTCCGCTACCGCTGCGACTGCGGCGGCGTGCTCGAGGTCCGGCACGACCTCGCGCGGTGGGTCGGGCGGCTGAGCGCCGCGGCATTCGACGCGCGGCTGTCGAGCAAACGGGCGGTCGACCGCTCGGGCGTGTGGCGTTTCCGCGAACTCATCCCGCCCGTCGAGGAGCGCTTCATCGTCACCCGCGGCGAAGGGGCCACCACGCTCTACCCGATCGATGCCGACTCGGCACTCGCCCGCTTCGCCGGCGCGCACCACCTGTGGCTGAAGCACGAGGGCGAGAACCCGACCGGCTCGTTCAAGGACCGCGGCATGACCAGCGGCGTCTCCACCGCCAAGCGCCTGGGGATGGCGACGGTGGCGTGCGCCTCGACCGGGAACACCTCGGCGAGCATGGCGTCCTATGCCGCCATCGCCGGCATGCGGGCCATCGTGTTCATCCCCGAGGGCAACATCGCGTTCGGAAAACTCAGCCAGGCGCTGGCCTACGGCGCGAGGACCGTGCAGATCGCCGGCGACTTCGACGCCGCGATGCGCCTGGTCGAAGAGGTCTCGGTCCGCGAGGGCATCTACCTGCTCAACTCGCTCAACCCGTTCCGTCTCGAAGGACAGAAGGCCATCGGTTTCGAGTTGCTCCAGGACCTCGACTGGGAGCCGCCCGACTGGATCGTCGTCCCGGGCGGGAACCTCGGGAACAACTCGGCGATCTACAAAGGCTTCAGCGAGCTGCACTGTCTGGGGATCCTGAAGCGGATGCCGCGCCTCGCGGTGATCCAGGCCTCCGGGGCGAACCCCTTGTACCGGGCGTTCCGAGCGGGGGCCTCGGTCGTGACGCCGATCGAAAAGGCCGAGACCATCGCCACCGCGATCAAGATCGGCAACCCCGTCAGCGCTGCCAAGAGCGTGCGCGCGATCAAGGAAACCCGCGGCGTCGTCGAAGAAGTGACCGACCAGGAGACCATGGACGCCAAGGCGATGATCGACGCCGCCGGCGTCGGCGCGGAGCCGGCCTCCTGCGTCACCATCGCGGGCCTGAAGAAACTCACCGCCGCCGGGACGATCAAGCCCGAGGAGCGCGTGGTGTGCATCCTGACCGGGCACGTGCTCAAGGACCCCGACGCGACCGCCAAGTACCACCGCTCGGAACTGACGGGCTTCACCACGCCACACGCCAACGCGCCGGTGCGGTGCGAGGCCACTCTGGACGCGGTGATGCGGGCGATCTGCTGAGCCGTTTTCACCACAGAAAACACGGAGTGCACGGAATCACCCGTACGCGAAGACTCGCGCCCGCGGGCAAGCACGCCGGTGCTTTACAGCAGTTCCGCGATCTGGACGGCGTTCAGGGCCGCGCCCTTGCGCAGCTGGTCGCCGCACACGAACAGGTTGAACCCGTGGAACTTGGCTTGTGCGCCCGAGCCGGTGCTCGCCTGCGACTCGTCCCCACGGATGCGCCCCACGAACACGTCGTCCCGGCCCGAGGCCTTCAGCGGCGTCGGGAACACATTGCCCGCCCGATCGTCGAGGATCGTGACGCCCGGAGCACGCGACAGCACCTCGCGCACCTCGCCCTCGGTCGCGGGCGTCTTCAGCGTGATGTTGATCGACTCCGCGTGGGCCCGGAGCACAGGCACGCGGATGCATGTCGCGGTGATCTTCACCGAAGGGTCACGCCAGATCTTGCGGGACTCGTCGATCATCTTCTGCTCCTCCTGGTTCCGCCCGGTGAGGGGGTCCAGCGAGGAGTTGTGGCTGAAGAGGTTGAACGCGTACGGCTCTTTGAACACCTTCGGCTCCGCGGGCCTCCCGGCGAGCACGTCCGCCGTCTGCGTGCGCAGTTCCTCCATCGCCGCCGCCCCCGCGCCGCTGGCCGCCTGGTAGGTGCTGATCACCAGCCGCTCGACGCCGAAGGCGGCGCGGATCGGGTTGACGGCGACAAGCATGATGATCGTCGAGCAGTTGGGGTTGGCGATGATCCCGGGCTTGGCGTAGCCGCGGTGCGGCGCCGCTTCCTCGGGGTTCACCTCCGGGACCACCAGGGGCACGTGGTCCATCATCCGGAACGCCGAGGAGTTGTCGACCACCACCGCGCCCGCGTCGACCGCGATCGGCCCGTAGACCTTGGAGATCGACCCGCCCGCGGAAAACAGCGCGAGCTTCACGCCCTCGAACGACCGCTCGGTCAGTTCCTCGATCACCACGCTCCCGCCACGGTACAGAAGGGCGGTGCCGGCGGAACGCGCCGAGGCCAGCAGGCGGATCCGCGCGTGGGGGAATCGCCGCTGCTCCAGCACGTCGAGGAACTCACGACCGACCGCGCCCGTCGCGCCGACCACGGCGATGTCAAGTGGGGAAGCCATAAGGGGAGAACAGTATCGGCGCGGCCGGAGCCTCTCCACAGCCCGAGAACCCCCGGGCTCCTCGACCGATTGGCTCAGATCGCCCGGCCCTTCGCGACCTCGAGCGCTTCCCGCACGCGGTTCACCGCCGTGCCGCCGGGCACGTCCCTCTTGGCGATGATCGCGTCCAGTGCCAGCCGGGGGAACAGGTCCTCGCCCGCCTGCGGAGCCAGCCCGCGGATGTCGGTGAGCGCCAGCCGCTCGATGGGGACGCCCTTCGACAGCGCCAACCGCACCACCCGCCCCGCCACGTCGTGGGCCTCGCGGAACGGCAAGCCCTTCTCCACCAGATAGTCGGCCATGTCCGTCGCGTTGGCGTGCCCACCCTCGGCGGCACGCCGACACGCCTGGGCGCTCACCCGCATCCCGTCGAGCACGCCGGGCAGCACCCGCAGGACGAGCAACAGCGAGTCCGTCGCTTCGAACAGCGGCTCCTTGTCCTCCTGCAGGTCCTTGTTGTACGCGAGGGGGAGGCCCTTCAAGACGGTGTTCAGCGTCGCCTGCGCGCCGATGATCCGCCCGGCCTTGGCGCGGATCAGTTCGAGCGCATCGGGGTTCTTCTTCTGCGGCATGAGCGAACTGCCGCTGGCCCACCTGTCGCTCATCTCGACGAACGCGAACTCGCCGCTGGAGTAGACGATCAGGTCCTCCGCCAGCCGCGACAGGTGCAGGGCGCACAGCACGCAGGCGTTCACCGTCTCAACCACGAAATCCCGGTCGCTCACGGCGTCAAGGCTGTTGCGGCTCGCGCTCCGGAAGCCGAGGTCCTGCGCGATCGCCTCACGGTCCACCGCGTACGCCGTGCCCGCCAGCGCGCCCGAACCCAACGGCGACACCCGCGCCGCTTCCACAGCCCGAACGAGCCGAACACCGTCCCGCTCCAGCATCTCCGCGTACGCCAGCGCCCAGTGGCCCCACAAAACCGGCTGGGCCCGCTGCAGGTGCGTGTAGCCGGGCAGCACCGAGGCCAGTTCCCGCTCCGCCAGCCGCAGGAGGGCCGCCCGCGCCTCGCGGAGCGCCGGCAGCAGCGCCGATTCGATGGTCCGCGAAGTCCACAGCCGCAGGTCCGTCGCCACCTGATCGTTGCGGCTCCGCCCGGTGTGCAGCTTCTTGCCCAGCGCGCCGACGCGCTCGACGAGCAACCGCTCGACGAACGAGTGAACGTCCTCGTCGGTCGCCCGGTCGATCAGCGCGGGATTGGCCCTCACCTCCACGGCGACGGCGCGGAGCGCCTCTTCGAGCGTCGCACGCTCGGCCTCCGTGATGACGCCGGCGCTCCGGATCGCCGCCGCCCACGCGATCGACCCGGCGATATCGTCCTCCAGCAGCCGTTTGTCGAACGGGAGCGAATCGTTGAACGCGCGGAACAGCGCATCGGGCCCGCCCGAGCCGTCCTCGAAGCGCCCGCCCCAAAGCGCCATTACTTCAGCCCCTTCTTGTGCTTCATCGCGCGGATGCGGCTGGGCAGGCTGAACAGCCGGATGAAGCCCTCCGCGTGCTTCTGGTTGTAGACCTCGTCCTTGCCGAAGGTGGCGAACTGCTCGGCGTAAAGCATGTTCGGACTGCGCCGGCGCACCGTCGTCGCGCTCCCCTTGTACAGGCGCACCGCCACGTCGCCGGTGAGGGGTTTGGCGATCGACTCCGCCGCCGCCCACAGCGCTTCACGCAGCGGCGTGAACCAGCGCCCGTCGTACACGACGTACGCGAACTTCTCGGCGATCTCCTGGCGGTACGCGCGGGTGTCGCGGTCGAGAACGATCTCTTCGAGGCCGCGAAGGGCCTCCATGATGATGGCCCCGCCCGGCGTCTCGTAGCAGCCGCGCGACTTCATGCCCACCAGCCGGTTCTCGATCAGGTCGATCCGCCCCACGCCGTGACGCCCGCCGACGGTGTTCAGTTCCGCGACCATGTTTTCCGGCGGGAGTTCCTTGCCGTTGAGCGTGCGCGGGCGACCGCTGACGAAGCCGATCACGACCTCCTCCGGCTTGTCGGGCGCCTTCTCGGGCGACGCCGACATCACCCAGATGTCCTCCGGCGGCGCGTTCCACGGGTCCTCCAGCGCGCCGCCCTCGTGGCTGATGTGCCACAGGTTGCGGTCGCGGCTGTAGATCTTCTCCCGGCTCGCGGCGCAAGGGATGTCGCGCTTGGCGAGATACTCCAGCATCTCCTCCCGCGAGCGCAGGTTCCAGAGTCGCCACGGCGCGATGACCTCGAGGTGCGGCGCCATCGCGGCGTAGGTGCTCTCGAAGCGCACCTGGTCGTTGCCCTTGCCGGTGCAGCCGTGGCACAAGGAGTCGCAGCCGGTCTTCAGCGCCACCTCCACCTGCGCTTTGGCGAGGATCGGGCGCGCCATCGAGGTGCCCAGCAGGTACCGCCCCTCGTACACGCTCCCCGCGATCACCGTCGGAAAGACATAGTCCTCGATGAACTCGCGCTTCAGATCGACCACGTGGCAGGAGGAAGCGCCGGTCTTCTTCGCCTTCGCTTCGATGCCCTCCAGTTCGGAGTCGCCCTGCCCGACATCGCCCACGACGGCAACGACCTCGCAGGCGTAGGTCTCGACGAGCCAGGGGATGATGCACGAGGTGTCGAGGCCGCCGGAATAGGCGAGAGCGATCTTCTTGGGCATGGCAGTCTTCGGAGAAGGTGTGTCGGTGGGGAAAGGGCGGTCGGAACCAGCGCCGGGAACTGTGCGGGGAGGGGGGGCGGGGGGAGCCGGGGGGTGAGTCTAGGGAACGCTCAGGCTTTAACGCCGCGGACGATCACCGCGGGCCGGACGCGCCGACCTCCCGCGCCCGACGGGTCGGAATGACGGCGGCCCCGCGTTTCTTGGGTTGTTCACGCCCCGCGCACAAGAGGTGCAGCATCAGGGCGTTCTGGGCGTGCATGCGGTTCTCGGCCTGGTCGAAAACGACGCTCACGGGCGAGTCGATCACGCCGTCCGTGACCTCCTGCCCGCGCTTGGCGGGGAGGCAGTGCATGAAGACCGCCCGCGGTGAGGCCTTGGCCATCATCGCGGCGTCGACGCGCATCCGTGCGAACGCCGCGGCCCGCTTGGTCTTCTCGGCCTCGTCGCCCATGGACACCCACGTGTCGGTGTACACCACGTCCGCGCCCGCGACGGCCGCGGGGTCGGTGGTGACCGCGATCGACCCGCCGGAAGCGTCCGCCCGCGCCCGAGCCTCGGCGGTCACCGCCGCCTCGGGCTCGTAGCCCTCGGGGGTGACGACGGCGACGTGCGCGCCCAGCGTGCACGCGAGGAGCGCGAGGGACTGGCACACGTTGTTCCCGTCGCCGACGTAGGCGACCTTCACGCCGCGCACATCGCCGAAGACCTCCTTGATGGTCATCACGTCCGCGAGGGCCTGGCAGGGGTGGAACCGCTCGCAGAGGGCGTTGATCACCGGCACGCGGGCGTGCCGTGCCAGGTCGAGCAGCGGCGCGTGCGCGTGCGTGCGCACGACGATGAGATCCACCATCCGCTCCAGCGTGCCCGCGAAGTCGCGGACGCTCTCTCGCTCGCCCAGCCGCGTGCCGCCCATGTCGTAGTAGATCGGGTGCCCGCCCATCCGCGCCACGCCCGCCTCGAAACTGACGCGGGTGCGGAGCGACGGCTTCTCGAACACGAGCGCCGCCACCCGCCCGGCGAGCATGCCGTCGAACGAGCGCGGCTCGGCCTTCGTCTGGGCCGCGGTGGCGAGAACCGCGCGCAGCGTGTCCGCGTCGAACTCACCGGCGCTCAGCAGGTCCTTGAACGGCAGAGGCTGGAGATACGCGTGCTTCAACTCACGGGCTCCTTGCTCGCGTGCGCGAGCTGGCTTGAAGAGGCGGCGCGGGCCGACGCCGAGATCAGCGTCCCCACGCCGTGTTGTTCGTCGATCGTCGACAGGGTTTCAGGGCGCTGCCAGGATGAGACCAGGACGCCGACGCCGGCGAGTTCCGCCGCCCGCACCGCCGCCCGCACCTTCGGCACCATCCCGCCGTGGATTACACCCGACGCGATGTGCCCCTCGAGTTCCTCGGGCGTCGCCCGCTCGATCACCGCGCCGCCGGGACCGCGAACCCCCGGCACGTCCGTCAGCAGGACGAGAAGCCGGGCCGCGTTCACGCCCGCGAGCCCCGTGGCCACGTCGTCCGCGTTCACGTTGAGGAACCCGCCTTGGTCGTCGATCGCCACCGGGCCAAACACCGGGATGATGCCGGCGGCGAGCGTGCGAAGCGTGAACGTCGCGTCACCCCCGTTGATCTCACCCACGAGGCCGATGTCCTCGCCCCCGGGCTTCAGCCTGCGGGCGCTCGCGGTCCCGCACTCGCCGGGGCAGAGGCCCAGCGCGGGCTGACCCATCCCTTTCAGGGCTCCGACGATCGACTTGTTAATCGCTCCCAGCACCTCGGCGATGTGGCGCATCTGGTCCGGAGGCGTCACCCGAAGCCCCTGGCGCCGCTCCGTCGTGAAGCCCAGGCGTGCCAGCGCCGCGTCCACCGCTTTGCCACCGCCGTGGACCAGGATGACACCTGTTGCCCCTCGCCGGCGCTCGGAAGCGTGCAGGTCGATCACGGCGCGCCATAGCGCCGGCGTCGACACGGGCGATTCCACGCCCGTGCCGCCCAGCTTGATCACGATGGGGCCCGTCCCGGTCGTCACGCGGTCACCCCCGCCGTCGAGGGCACGCCGCCTCCGGGCAGCAGCCCCAGGCCCTCGGGCAGCCCATGCCGAATATTCATGCACTGCACGGCCTGGCCCGCGGCCCCCTTCACGAGATTGTCGATCGCGCTCACGATGACCAGGTGCCGCCCCGCGTCGTCGCCGCCCACGCCGATATCGCAGAAGTTCGTGCCCTTCACGCCAGCGACAGACGGCCACCTTGCCTCGGGCAGCAGGCGGACGAACGCCTCGGACCCGTACGCGCCCTCCAGCGCGGCCCGGGCACGCTCCACCGTCCAGCCTGGGGCCAGGTCCGCGTGGATCGTGGAGACGATCCCGCGGTCGTAGGGCCCGACCTGGGGCGTGAAGTAGACGCGGGCCCCGCTGTACGCCTCCATCTCCGGCGTGTGGCGGTGCTTCAGCACCTCGTAGGGCTGCACGCTCACCTCGCAGAACAGCGTCCGCTGCTGCGGGCTGCGCCCGGCCCCGCTGATCCCGCTGATCGCATCGACCACCACCCGGCGCGAGCCGTCGATCGCGCCCGCCCGCACCAGCGCGTTCACCGGGAGGATCACCGACGTCGGGTAGCACCCCGGCACACCCACCAGGTCCGCCGTCCGCAGCCGCTCGCGGAAAAGTTCGCACAGCCCGTAGACCGCGCGAGCCGCGAGGTCCGGATGCGCGTGCGCAAAGCCGTAGTGCTTCGGGTACACCGCGGTGTCCGCGAAGCGGAACGACGCGGACAGATCGAACACCCGCCGCCCCGCCTCAAGCAAGGCCGGGGCGAGGTGGTGGCTGACCGCGTGCGGCGTGCACAGAAACACGACCGAGGCCCCGCTCGCAACGATGCCCTCCACGCTCGCGGGCTGGATGGAAAGGTGGCACAGCCCGCGGAACGCCGGGTGAGAGTCGGCGATATCCGCGGGCGCTTCGCCCTTGCCGGCGGACCGCTCGGAACCGAACAGCCCGACCACCCGAACGCCCGGGTGCTTCAGGAGGATGGACAACAGTTCGGCGCCGGCGTACCCCGCCGCGCCGACGATGGCGACCTCGATCATCAGCGGTTCCCCCGGTGCCCGATGCCCACGCCCACCGACTGCTCGGCGGTCGTATCAAGATCCTTGATGGACTTCAAGACGCTCGCCGCGTCGCGCTCTGAGCGCGTGGCGAGAAAGATCGTGTCGTCGCCCGCGATGGTCCCCACCACCTTGCGCAGCGCGGAACGGTCGAGCGACGCCGCCAACGCCTGCGCATGCCCCGGCTCGGTCTTGAGCACCACCAGCGTCCCGGCCGCCTCGGCGGACACCAGGAACGACGAGATCGACATCTCCAGCACGCGGTCGGTGCTGGGATGGCGTGCGTCCATCGCGTCGGGCAGCACGTACCCCTCGGGGGATTTCAGCACGCCGAGTTCGCGGATGTCGCGGCTGATGGTCGCTTGCGTCGCCTCGACACCCTCCTCCGCGAGCATGCGCCGCAGCGCCTCCTGCCCCTGCACGGGGCCGGATTTCAGCAGCCTGGAGATGACGCGGTGACGACGGACCTTCGACATGGTGTATGAGTATACCTGTTCTGCATGAAAAGTCAAGCAGGTGTCGAGCGCGACCACCGCCGGCCCCCGCTCAGGACCGTGTCGAGAGGTTCCCCGTCGCCCGTTACTGCACCAGCCCCTGCGTCAGCCGCATGAACGCGGTCTCGAGGTTCACCTCTTCCTCGGTGAACCGCAGCACGCGGAAGCCCGCGTTGACGAGGCGGCTGGGGATGTCGCTCGCCTGCGAAAGGGCCGACTCCTCGAAGGCCACCTGGATCACCGGGCGACGCCCACCCACCGCCACGCCGTTGACCGCGCCCGCGAACGCCGGCGCCGCCTCCTCCC